>CAJZGD010000032.1 GCA_915275065.1 uncultured Corynebacterium sp.
GGGCGGAGGTGGACTACACGGTGACCGGCACACCCCATGTGTTGCGGGAATCGTTGGGGTTGAGCGTGTTCCGCATCGTGCAGGAGTGCCTTACGAACGCCCTCAAGCATGGCAGCGCAAACATTATCATGTCGCTCGACTGGTTGTCGGACCGGTTGATTATTGTGGTGAAAAATGACCTAGGTGGGGGGTTGGTGGACCCCCAGCAGCTTGCCGACGTTCCAGGTGGTCGCGGCCTTATTGGTATTGCGGAGCGGGCAAAAATCCATGGTGGTTCTGCGCATTGGGGGCCGCATGCTGGACAATGGGTTGTGGAAGTCACTCTACCGTTAGGAGAATAATGATGTTTACCGTAGGGCTTGCCGACGACCAACAGTTGGTGCGGGCCGGGTTTTCCATGGTGTTGGGCTCCCAGGATGATATTGAGGTGGTGTGGGAAGCGAACGACGGCCGGGAGGCTGTGATGTTGGCGCAAAGACAGCCGGTGGATGTGATTCTCATGGATATTCAAATGCCGGTGGTCAATGGGATTGATGCGACGAAGGAGATTGTGGCGCAGCGGCTGCGGGGCCCGGCGGGGGAGCTCACCCGCATCGTGGTGTTGACCACGTTTGATTCGGATAATTATGTGGTGCAGTCGATTGAGGCGGGGGCCAGCGGGTTTTTGCTGAAGGACACTTCCCCGGAGGAGTTGATTTCGGCGGTGCAGAGCGTGGGGGAGTCGTCGGCGGTGATTAGCCCGGCGGCGACGGCAACCCTGTTTAAGCGGTTGCGCACCCATATGGCGCCGACGGTGGATCCGATGGTGGCCCTGAATCGGGGGCTGGTGGAGCCGCTGACGCATCGGGAGGCGGAGATTTTACTGCTGATCGCCCGGGGGCTGTCGAACACGGAGATCGCCGACCATTTGGTTATTTCCCTGCCGACGGTGAAGACCCATGTGGGGCGGGTGCTGGCGAAAACCGGGTCGCGGGATCGGGTGCATGCGGTGTTATATGCGTTTGACCGGGGGGTCATACCCAAAAATGAGACCGGGGCATGATGTAGCACGGGGGCCATGGTGCCACAATAGGAGACATTGGCGATAACACATACCAGGTTTTAGCAGAAAGGTGTTCGTCGTGATTATTGTGGAAGGCCTCAGTAAGAAATATGGTTCGAAACTTGCGGTGAATAATGTGAGTTTCACCGTGCCGGACGGCCAGGTGACCGGGTTTTTAGGGCCTAATGGTTCCGGGAAGTCCACAACGATGCGGTGCATGCTGGGGTTGGATGCCCCCACCCAGGGTCGGGTGATATTCCGCGGTGAGTGTGGGGGGAAGGCTTATGATGACGAGTTCGCTAAGCTGCGCAATAAACCGGCGGTGGCCGGCGCGATTTTGGATGCCGGGTGGTTTCACCCGAACCGGAGTGGCCGGAACCATTTGCGGGTTATTGCCCGCGGCGCCGGCATTTCCGACGATCGGGTGGAGCAGTGCCTGGCGGTGGTGGGCATGACGGAGGCCGCCAACCAGCGGATTGGCGGCTATTCGTTGGGCATGAAGCAGCGCATGGGGGTGGCGACCGCCTTGTTGGGGGATCCGCAGCACCTGATTTTGGATGAGCCCATCAACGGGCTGGACCCGGAGGGGGTGAGCTGGATGCGGCGCACGATCCGCACCCTGGCGGAGCAGGGGAAGGCGATCGTGGTGTCGTCGCATTTGCTTGCGGAGATGGAGCAGACCGCGGACCGGTTGGTGGTGATCGGCAAGGGCATCATGATTGGCGAGTATTCGATGGCGGAGTTTTTGGCGGACGGCACGATCGTGGAGGTGGAAACCCCCCAGGCGGACGAGTTGCAGCAGCGGTTGGCGGAGCTGGGGCTGACGGTCGCCCACCACAGCACGAACGCGCTGGCGGCGCAGGGCGTGTCGGTGGTGCGGGTGCCGGTGCCGGCCGACCACGACGACATGAAATTGCGCACAATCATCGCGGAGGTGGCGTTGACGAACAACATTCTTGTGGTGGGCATGGTCACCCACCGGGAGAATCTGGAGCAACGATTCCTGGAGGCAACAAGGAACGTGCAGGAATACCACACTGATGATGCGGTGGCCGCCCCCGCCCCCACGAACTAACGTTATTCACCTACCCAAGAAAGAGCTTTATCATCATGTCTGCTTTTTTCAACGCTGTGCGTTCGGAAACCCTAAAATTCACGTCCCTCACATCCTTCTGGGTATACCTGGTGGCGCTTATCGCCAGCCTGGTCGGCCCCATTTTCATCTACACCATGTTTGCCGCCGGGCCGAAACCGGTGGGGTGGGATGTGGTCACCATGGGCGGGCCGGTATTCACCCTGATCGCCACCGTGTTTATGGCATCCGCGGTGGCCGGTGAGGTAGAAACCCGCATGAACGCCCACGCATTTTTAACCCAAGACCGCCGCGGCCTGTGGCTGGGGGCCCGCATCCTGGTGGCCATGGCCATACTCCTGGCCGCCTACATTGTGGCGGTGGTCTTGACGATCCTGGTGTTGTTGGTCATGGGCCTCAACCTGGACCTGTCGGACCTGGTGCCGTTGTATGCCGGCGTGGGCAGCCTGATCATGGTGGGCCTGTTGACGGCCGGGGTTTCGGGCATGCTCGGCTCCCGGCTGGGCGGGATGACGCTCATGGTGCTGTGGAACATGATGCTCACCTCCCTGGTGAGCTATGCCGCCCACATGTCGCCGAAGCTGGTGTTCCTGTGGCTGTTGGAGCCGGCGAACCGCATGGAACAGTTGGCGAACCAATTGGTACACACGTCCGGCATAGCATCCGGCTGGGATTTGGGCAGCATGCAACCAATGGTGTTTAACATCGGGGTGATTCTCGCGTGGCTTGTGGGCATGGTGTTCGGGGCGTTTGCGGTGAATGCGCGCCGGGATGTGCGCTAGATGTGCCACTGGTTTTTACCCGCAATGGGGTAGTGGCCGCGGGTGCTGGTACGTTCGTATTTTATGGAGCAACAACAAAAGCGTGCAAAACCGTATAAGTTGATTATTGCCTGCATTATGCTGGTGGGGTTCGTGGCGGTGGGTGCCGTGGTTGCTTATAAGTGGCAGCCAATCATGCATAAGGTGCGGTCCGCCACGAACACGTCGGATATTGATCGGACCCGGGGTGAGGCGGAGTTTCCACAGGTTGATACGTCGCAGTTAAGCCCGGTGCGGCAGCGGATTTTATCATTGGCCAAAACCGAGTTTGAGGCGCAAAATAAGGGCACGAAATACAGTGAGGGCACCGAGGAGGCATGGTGCGCGGATTTCGTGAGTTGGGTGATGCGGGAGGCGGGGGCGCCGCTGAAGAACGGCAACACTGGCGGGTGGCGGATTCCCGGCACGTTCACGTTGCAGGAGTATTACGAGTCGATTGGGAAGTTCCAGAAGGCTGGGAATGGATACCAGCCCAAGCCGGGGGATGTGGCTATGTATAATGGTTCGCCCATTTTCGGTGACCACACCAATATTGTGGTGCAGAATAACGACGGGGCGTTGGTGACCGTGGGCGGCAACGAGGACGGCCGGATCCGCGTGTATAACAACACGAAGAAAGATTACGACGGCCTGCTGGGGTACGGTGTCGTGGACTAAGCGACGCTAGCTTTTCGACGCCGGTTAGACGTGCACCACCTTGATCTCTATCTCGCTGAGGGCGTTCGTGCCGGTGAGAATGAGGGTTACCGGTGGTGTGGGGTTCGCCTGGCCGCTGCCGGTGTTGGTGGCGACCGATGAATAGTCGGTGGTGGTTTCCGCAAGAATATCCGTAATGTTATTTTGTATTTGAAACTGGTCTGGGACGATGAGTTTCAGGGCGGCCATCACCAGCGTGATTTTCAATTCCACCTGGGGGCTGGTGAGGATAACATTGGTGAAGTCGAGAACCAGTTCGGAGCACACCCCGGTGACGGAGTGAGTGGGGCCGCATGTCCAGGTCCCATACCGGTCGGTTTCGCTAAGAAAAGCGCTGGTTTTCATGAGGGCCTGCCCTGCCGAATTGGTGGGCACCAACCATCGTGCCTGGGTGGATATGTTCGCCACGCCGTTGGGGGTGGGGACCGCTAACGCATTCGACGCGGCTTGTTGCCCTTCGGGTGGCGCGGAGTGGATCTTGTCCACCTCGTCCGGCATGATCGGCTGCGGGAATCGAGCGGACACCTGTTCGAGGAAGTTATCCGCGTCGGGTGCGGGAAGATGCGGTCCTAAATCAAGGTCGGCGACCAGGGGTGTGAGCTCATCCCGGTAGGTGGCACCCAGGGCCGTGTTACTGCGCTCTGTGTATTCGGCGAAGTCGAGTTGGCCGTCGTCAAACGCGAACCGGAGGGCGTTAGCAATCGTTGATCGTTGGAAACCGCTGGCGCGTTTACGGATGTCATCACTCATAACTAATTTTATCTCTCAATATTTTGTGAAAACACGACAAATTCATCTTACTCTGATTAAATAGAACATAGTCGCAATCCTGCGGCGATAAGCTCCCGGTATACGGGAGACTTCCACTCGGATCGTTCGGCACGTACCTGCCGATGGAGGATTTTTATTATGGCATCTGTGACCTATGAAGCCGTCACCCTGGTGTACCCCAACGCCAAAGCCCCTACCGTCAATAATTTTGATTTGGAAGTCGCCGACGGCGAATTCCTAGTGCTCGTTGGCCCGTCGGGCTGCGGTAAGTCCACAACCCTGCGCATGCTGGCCGGCCTGGAGGACGTGACCGCCGGCCGCATCCTGATCGGTGACACCGATGTGACGACCGCGCCGCCAAAGGAACGCGACATCGCCATGGTGTTCCAAAACTATGCACTCTACCCCCACATGTCGGTGCGGGAAAACATGGGGTTTGCCCTCAAGATCGCGGGCATGCCCAAGGATCAGATTGATAAGCAGGTGGAAACCATGGCGAAGCGCCTGGACCTGCTGCCTTACCTGGATCGTAAGCCGAAAGCACTCTCGGGCGGCCAGCGGCAGCGTGTGGCCATGGGTCGCGCCATTGTGCGCAAGCCGAAAGTGTTCCTCATGGACGAGCCGCTTTCGAACCTGGATGCGAAACTGCGGGTGCAGACCCGTACCGAAATCGCCGCCCTGCAACGCGAACTCGGCGTCACTACCCTCTATGTGACGCACGACCAAACCGAGGCGCTCACCATGGGCGACCGCATTGCCGTGCTCAACGGCGGTATTCTGCAGCAGGCCGGCTCCCCCCGCGAGCTTTACGACGCCCCCCAGAATGTGTTTGTGGCCGGATTCATTGGCTCCCCCGCCATGAACCTCCTCGAATGCACCAAGGACGAAGACCACATCGCCCACTATGGGGATGCCCGTATCCCAATCCCCGCCGTGTCCGAAACCGAAGTGACCGTGGGCTTCCGCCCCGAATCCATCGAATTGGTGTCGGATTCCGAACCGAACGCCATCCCCATCAAACTCGATTTCGTGGAGGAGTTGGGCTCTGACTCCTACCTGTATGGGCATGTCACCGGTGCTCCGGAAGATTCCTCCCAGGTGGTGGTTCGCACCCTGCCGAACAGCGCGCCGACGCCAGGCTCGGTGTTCCATGTGCGGGTCAAACCGGGTGAGCACCATGTGTTTGCCACCGCCACCGGGGAGCGCCTGCCGGTCTAACTCGCAGCGGTTTTGGGCGTACTCGCGCATATGCCGGCGGGAGGGGTAGCCTCGTACTGATTACCCCCCCGCTATCCGCATTACGGCAGAAAGGAGTCTCGGGTATGCCCCGCTACACCATTGGCGAACTGCACTCTCCCGAGTTTAATAACCGGTATTTTTTCGACGGCACCCTGGGTGCATTGCACGCAACCGACGGCACGACGTTTCGACTGTGGGCGCCAACCGCCTGGCGGGTGGTGCTGAACGTGCACTCCGGCCCCAACGCGGGCATCTACCCCATGACCCCCGACCAACCCCACCCGGGGGTGTGGGAATACCGGCTTTCGGGCGACCAGGCCGGCGCCGAATACACCTACACATTGGTATTCGAAGCCGGTGGTTCAGAGACCGAGTCCGTTGACCCCTACGCCCGCGCGGTCACCGCCAATGGGCAGCGCGGCGTCGTGGTAAACGTCGACAAGCTTTTGGGGCAGGCCACCCGCATGCCCAGCTTCGGGCCGGCGTCGGACGCCATCATCTACGAACTGCACGTCCGCGACCTCACGATCGGCCCGGGGAACGGCATCACCCACAAAGGTAAATTCTTGGGACTCACCGAGGCCGGCACCCGCACGGACGCCGGGAACCTTTCAGGCCTGGACTATATTGCCAGCCTGGGGGTCACCCACGTGCAGCTGCTTCCCGTTTTTGATTTCGGGTCGGTCGACGAGACCGGGGACCTGCGGTTCGGTGCCCAATACAACTGGGGGTACGACCCGGTGCACTATAACGTGCCGGAGGGATCCTATGCCACCGACCCCACCGACCCCACCAGCCGCATTAGGGAGTTCCGGCAGCTTGTGGATGCGTTTCACGCCCGCGGGATTCGCGTCATCATGGACGTGGTGTACAACCATGTGTACGACGCCGCGGATTCCCCTCTGGAACGCACCGTGCCCGGCTACTATTTCCGCATGCGGCCCGACGGCAGTTTCTACGACGGCACCGCCTGCGGCAACGAAACCGCATCCGAGCAGCTCATGATGCGGAAATTCATTGTCGACTCCATCACCTATTGGGCCACCACCTTCGGCCTCGACGGGTTCCGGTTCGACCTCATGGGCATTCACGATGTGGACACCATGAACGCGGTGCGGGCCGCCGTGGACGACATCGACCCCGGCATCATTCTCATCGGTGAGGGCTGGCATTTGGGCCACCACCCGGACGGGGTGGTGCCGGCCCACCACGGCAATAGCCGACTCATGCCGGGGGTGAGCTCGTTCAACGATTTCTACCGGGACATTATCAAGGGCTCCAACTTTATCCTCTCCGATCCGGGCTTCGTTTCCGGCTGCGTCGGCAGCTATGATTGCGTGCAATCCAATGCGGGGGCGTTGTATGACGCCCTGTTGGGCACACCCGCGAACCGGGAATTCGCCTCCGCCGCCCAATCCGTGCTCTATAACGAGGCGCATGACAATTGGACCATGTTCGACAAGTTGCGCGGCACCTACACGCTCATGTGGGCGCGGGAACCCGAGATCGTCAAACGCCACATTTTAGCCACCGGCACCCAATACATTGGTCGGGGAGTGGTGTTCATCCACGCCGGCCAGGAGTTTCTGCGCACCAAAAACGGGGTCGAAAACTCCTACCGTAGCCCCGACTCCGTGAACGTGTTCGACTACGATCGGGCCGGCCGGTTCGCCAATGAGGTGCGCTATTTCAAAGACCTGAATGCGTTCCGAAAAACCTGGCCCTGGCTGCGGGAATCCGACTATGAGGTGATTAAGGCCTCGGCCCAACTCATCACCGCAAAAGGCCTGCATTTAAGCTACCGGGTGGCTGGCGCGTTCGGGGCTGGCCGGGATGCCCTGGTCATGATCAACGCCAACTATTCCTCCTGGCACCACTCCCTGCCTGCCGGCACCTACAAGGTGCACATCAACGACGGCGTGGTGTATTCCGACCCGAAGGCGCAGGAGATCAATAAGAAACTCGTGGTGCCCCCGCTCCGGCTGGCGGTGGTGGAGCACATCAACTAGGGCAAAGCAAAAGCGTCGAAAAGCTTCGCGCGGGTGTAGTAGTAAGCTTTTCGACGCCCTGTTAGCTCAATTGTACGTATCCCAGCCCCGAGGAGACATGGGATTTGTCACGAATTATTCGGCGGTTTCCAATTTGGCCCGCAGCGGCACCTCCTTGAGGAACATGACCGTCACAAACCCGGCAGCAATCATGGGGATGAGCAGTAAGAACACCGGTGTCAGCGCATCGTTATAGGCGCCCACAATCACGTCGTGGATCGCGTCCGGCAGTTGGTTCACCCGGGCCGGGGTGAGCGAATTCATGTCCATGTTCCCGCCACCCATTGCGGCGGCCACGGCCGGGCCCAAAGCGGACATACGTTCGCCCAACAGATCCGTCAGCCGGGTCGTGAATTGGGCGCCCACGAACGCCCCACCCAGGGAAGCGCCGATCTCGCGGAAGAAGTTATTCGACGCCGTGGCCATGCCCACCTCATGGTCGGGGAAGGAATTCTGCACCACAAGCACCAGAATCTGCATGCCCAACCCAATGCCGGCACCCAGCAGGAACATATAGCTGAGCAGCACCCACAGCGGGGTTTCGACCGTGAGGGTGGAAAGCAGCCACAGGCTGATCGCCAACACCACCATGCTGGCGAGCGGCATCCACTTATATTTACCGGTCTTCGACGCGAGCGTCCCCGTGGTCATGGCCATGCCCATCAACCCGACAACCATGGGGAACATCATCAACCCCGAACCGGTCGCATTCACCCCGGTCACCATTTGCAAATAGGTGGGCATATAGGCCAGCACTCCGAACATGGCGATGCTGATAAACAGCCCGGTGATGGTGGCCAGCACAAAGTTGTGGCTCCGAAACACCTTCAGCGGAATGATCGGATCCGTCGCCTTCGCCTCCGCCCACACAAACAGCGCCGAGAACACAATGGCGGTGATAATGAGGTTTATGATCATGGTGGAACCCCACTCGTACTCCACCCCGCCCCAGGACGCAATGAGAATGATTGAGGTCACGGCAACCGCCATGGTGAGCGTGCCCCACACGTCGAACGTGAACTTGGTGTTATGCTTGGGCAGCTTCAACACGGTGGCCGCAATGGCAATGGCGAGCACCCCAATGGGCAGGTTCATCCAAAACACCCAACGCCACCCAATGCTCTCGGTGAACCAACCACCCAGCACGGGGCCGACCACGCTGGACAGGCCGAACACGGCCCCCATCACACCCATGTATTTCCCGCGGTCCCGGACGGGAACAATGTCCGCAATAATGGCCTGCGATAAAATCATGAGCCCGCCGCCGCCCAGGCCCTGCACCACGCGGGCAATGATAAGCCAGGTCATATTGGTGGCGAACCCACCAATCACCGACCCGATGAGGAACACGGTGAGCGCCCCCAAAAAGAGCGGCTTCCGGCCCATCATGTCGCCCAATTTGCCGTAAAGCGGCATCATAATGGTGACGGCCACCAGGTAGCCGGTGGTCACCCACAGCATGTGGTTCACCCCATCGAGCTCCCCCACGATGGTGGGCAGTGCCGTGGAAAACACCGTCTGGTCTAACGCCGACAAAAACATCGACACGATGAGTCCGGCAAAAACCATTAATATTGTGCGCTTATCCGCCTCCTGACCTGCGGAGGATTGCGGCGGCGCCACCAGCTGGGACACGTCCTTTGTTGCTAACTTCGTTGTCATGGTAGCTAATAATAAGCAGCCGATTGATAAGTGACATCGCCTGGGAAGGTGATCTTTCCGCACCCACGCCTACCCCCACAGGGGTATATGGTGGTGGATTTTTTAGCCCCCCGGCGCCACCAGGCCGCTCTCGTAACCAACGATCACCAACTGCGCCCGATCGTGGGCCCCCAGCTTCGTCATAATATTCCCCACATGGGTTTTCGTCGTATGAATGGAAATAACCAGCTCATCCGCGATCTCCTGATTCGACAACCCCTTGGTGACCAGCCGCAACACCTCCCGCTCCCTAATCGTGAGGGCCTCAATGAGCTCCGGGTTCGCATACGGCTCCGGGCCGGCCTCGGCGGGTTGCAGCATGCGGGTAATCAAACTCCGGGTCGCCGAGGGGGACAACAACGCATCCCCATGCGCCACCGCCCGCACCGCCCGGGCAAGCTCCTCCGGCTCCGACCCCTTACCGATAAACCCACTGGCCCCAGCCCGCAGCGCCGCCACAATATTCGTATCATTCTCAAACGTGGTGAGAATCAGCACCCGGGTGGTGGCTAAATCCGGGTCACCACAAATTTTTTCCGTGGCCGCAATACCATCAAGCTCTGGCATGCGAATATCCATGAGCACCACATCGGGCTGAAGCCGCTGCGCCATGGCGATAGCATCCAACCCGGTATCACCCTGACCCACGATAGTGATATCGTTGGTGGCATCAAGCATGACGGAAATAGCCTGCCGGATGAGCGCCTGATCGTCGACAAGTAAAACCCTAATCATAGGATGCTTCCTTGAAACGGGAGGGTGGCGGTCACCCGCCAATCATTATCCACCAGCCCGGCGGTGATCGCGCCCCGCACGCTGGCCGCCTGCTCCTGCAACCCAATCAGGCCAAAACCCTGCCCGGTGGTCTCCGGCTGGGGGCTGGCCGGGTTCGTGACGGTGATGGTGAGGGCGGAATCCGTCAGCTGTAAATCCACCACCGCGTGCGTGTTATCGCCATGCTTATAGGCGTTCGTCAGCGCCTCCTGGACGATCCGATACGCCACCCGACCCACCGCGGCCGGCACCCGATCCAGATCGTCGGGTTTCTGCACCACCACCCGCATCCCCACCTGGCTAAACTTCGCCACCAGCCCATCAATGTGGCTTATCGACGGTTGGGGCGTGGTATCCAACTCCTCGGCGCCACCGGCCTCCGTGCTGCGCAAATGTTCCAACAGGTTCCCGATCTCCGTCAACACCGACCGGGCGGCATTCCGCACCGTCGCCAACGACTCCCGGGCCTGCTGCGGGTGTTTCTCCATCATCTGGGACGCCACCCCAGCATTGAGGCTAATCACCGAAATTTGGTGCGCCACCGTGTCATGCAAATCCCGGGCGATCCGCAGCCGCTCCTCCGTCACCCGCCGGGCCGCCTCGGACTCGCGGGTTTGCTCCGCTCGAATCGCCCGGTCCGTGATGGCCTTAATATAGCGGCGGTGCATACGCACCGAATCGCCGGCGGCACCGGCAAACGCCACGCTAAAAATCGGGTGCAGCATGTGGTAGGTAAACAGCGCACCCACAAAATGCCAGGTCGCCACCTCCATGGCACTGATCGCGCCGATTGCCACGGGAATGCCAACACCAATACCCCGCCGGTAAAACAACACAGCCATTGCGACAGTGACCGCCAACAACAACCCAGGGTTATGGTCCCGCACCCACACCGACCCCACAACAAACAACCCCACTATGGCGATGGTGATAGTGATCGGCCACCGGCGGCGCATCAACAACAACCCCGCAGCCGTCACCGACAACATAATAGAAAGAGCCGCAGGTGGCTGATAAGGGTGGGCGGGGTTAGCAGTGAACGTGATGCTAATGACCAGAATCGTAACCAGCACGTCCCGTAACCAATGAGGCATGGGTTGGGGTAGGGAATCCGGTCCAGCACACATGCCGTCATTGTACTACCCGAAACTATTACCGCCCCATCCCGGTGTAACGCCAACCGGCGGCCCGCCAGGCTCTAGGGTTGAGCGCGTTCCGGCCGTCGATAAGCTGGGGGCGTTCCACCAAATCAATCGTTGCTTGCGGATCCAAGTGGGAAAACTCCTGCCACTCCGTCAACAACAACACCAGTTCGGCGCCGGTCAAAGCCGCGGTAATATCCGACTCGGTGTGCAGGTGCGGGAAACTCCTATGCACCCCAAATAATGCCTGCGGATCCGTCACCGTCACCTCCGCACCCTGATCGTGCAACCTATCGGCCACCTCCAGGGCGGGAGAGTCCCTAATATCATCACTATTGGGCTTAAACGATGCACCCAACACCGTCACCTTCTTCCCCTCCGGCTCATCACCCAACAGCTGCAATGCCCGATCCACTACCCGGTCCCGACTGTGCTGATTAATGGCATCAACATGATGTAAAAACGACACGGTATCATCGACTCCTAGTTCGGTAGCACGGGCAATAACTGCCCGAATATCTTTCGGTAAACAACCCCCACCAAATCCAATTCCTGCGCGCAGAAACAGCGGCCCGATGCGAGCATCCAACCCCAATGCCTCTGCTAGCAATGTCACGTCCCCACCAGTGCATTCGCATAACTCCGCCATGGTATTCATAAAACTAATCTTTGTGGCCAAAAATGAATTAGCCGCCATCTTGACTAGCTCCGCCGTGGCGTAATTCATCGTTAGTCGCGGCACGTCAGCCGCCAATATAGATTCATACACATGATCGAGAGCATTTTGGGCGCGACACGCCGTAGCCGGATCATCCGGTAGCCCATATACTAACCTATCCGGGTGTAGCGTGTCCGCGACCGCAAACCCCTCCCGCAGAAATTCCGGGCTCCACACCAAAGCCCGCCCACCAAGCTTATCGACGAGTCCCGCCGCCGTCCCCACCGGCACCGTGGATTTCCCCACTACCACCGCATCCAGGGAAGCAACCGGAAGAATGCTATCAATTGCGGCATGCACAAAACTCACATCAGCAGCCAAACCATCCGCCACCTGCGGGGTACCAACCGTGAGGAAATACACCTCCGCCGGCGTAGGCTCCGTGGCAAACGACAACCGGCCCGACCCAAGCTCCTGCGCCAACAGCTCCGGCAAACCCGGCTCAAAAAACCCAGACTCACCACAAGACAGCCGCCGAACCTTGGCCACATCCGTGTCGACGCCCACCACCTCGTGCCCGAGCGTCGCCAAGCAAGCGGCATGCACCGTGCCTAAATAGCCGCAACCAATAACATTAATCTTCATAACACCTTACGAAAACGTCGCAATCCACTGAGCCAACCACGACGACGCCTGCGGCCGGAAACTATACACACACGCCACCCGCCGCCGCGCCGCCTCGTAATACGCCGACAACCGCGCCGGGCTCACATGCAGCGAATCCGCCAACGTATGCACCGAATCCACCATCACATCCCGGGTAGCATCATTAATATTGCCCTGATGCCACCGCAGCTCCGCATAGGCCAACACATTGCCCAAATCCGCCGCAGCCTCACCCCGGGCCAACGTTTCCAAACTCACCAAACTCAACCGAGACCCATCAAAAAACAGGTGCTTATCATGCAAATCACCATGCAACAACACCTCCGGGTCAGGAGTACCATCGGTCAAACCGGCAATCGCCTGATCCACCGAAATACCCGGCACCTTATCAGCCCACCACCGCAACGCCCGCGCCTCATCCGCCGCCGTGTGCTTCTTCACCGGCAGCTGAAACGTCGTAAACTGCGGCCACAACTGGGCAAAAATCACCCACGCCGGCGCCGCCTCATCACCAAAGTCATACACCGCAATCCCCGGCAGCCGATTCAAAATCACCATCGAATCCGTGTGCGACAACACCCGGGCCACATTCAAATGCACCGCCGTGCATTTTTGCGCCAACAACGAATGCGCCCGAATAATCGCCCGAGTCTGCTCCGGTAACATATAGGCATACACCCGATCCGCATCCATAATCACCGCATGCTCATGCCACTTATGACTCACAATCCCATCGTGCGGCGTCAAATCCGGCAGCTTCTCATCCACCCCATAGTCGGCCATCTCCCACACCCCATTCGGGTGAATCAGGCCGGCCCGCACCCGGGAATCATCGTCGACAAGCTCCACAGTGATACTGCCATCATCATGCGGCCAACTGCGGCGCACCTTGGGCAACTGGCGTAACGTGTCCAACGCGCTCATAATACAAGCTCCTTTACTGCATCAAGCTCAGCAAAAATTTCGGTTTCCCAATCAGCATGGCCCTGCCGCAATGGATCCGCAATACGCAAAAGCTTCGCCTGGGCCCGAGCATGCCGCAACGCCCGCGCATTCGGGAGCTTGCCACCAGCCCGCGTATAACCAGAAATGAACCGTTCACCAGCTTCTGAATCACTCGTCTCCACATACGACCCCACATCCACCGCAGCCGGCCCACCACAAGCACGCTCAAAATTGGTCAACCACAATTGCGTACCATCAGTCAGCACCCGTGCGGGAGAAGCATCGCCATGACTAAATACCGGTGTACCACCTAACTCCTCAACATGCCCTGCAATCCAATTCAGCCGCGCCGCCAAAATCGGATTCAAATACCGAAACAGCTGAGCCAACGCCGCCAACCGCCGAAACACATTCGTGCACGGACCGTCCGGCGGCGGCAGCCGATGCAACCGCGCAAACACCATCCCCGCCACCACATCCAACTCCGGGGCATGCTCCGACGACAAATCCCGATCCGCCACAAACTCATGCACCACCAAATGCGGATCCGCCACCGGCCCTAACTTCCGGGGCGTCGGCACCCCAGTAATCTGATGCTGCGGAAACCGCCGATGCGACACCTCAATCACATGATTCCCATGCCGCAACACCACCCGCTTCGACGGCGTATACCGCAACACCCGAGTCGAACCACCCATCCCCACCAAATGCGGCGCCAACTTCTCATCCGCCTTCAACTCCCCCTGCTGCAACAAAATATCCCGCGACAACTGCGTCGTTGACTCCCACAAATGATAATGACGCGCCCAATCCGCCACCCGCTTTGCACTACTATGCTGCGTCGGCCACAATACCCGAGCCCACCGATTATCCGCCAACCCCAACACAATCGACGTATCCGGCGCAACCTCCACCCGAGTAATTGCAGTATCCCGGCCCAACAATTCGGCACGGTCTTGATCGTTCAACAATGTACGAAGCACAGTCGAGGTATCCATGATGCGGTTATTCCTACTTCTTTATAATTCCTGATGATTCTGGCTGGTTATAGGGTTACGGGTTACAAAAGGGGGGCGGGTGAAAAAGTTCGGCTAGCTCATGACGCCGTACCCCGCATATGCCGACCCTTGTGCCCTATATGTCGGCGCCACCCCGACATACCACTCGACTGGCCTACCAAATCCACAATCGTGCGCACCACACCCGACCAGGTACAATGCCGCAATGCCTGCCGCCGCGCCTGCGCCCCCCACTCCCACCGGCGCAGCGG
>CAJZGD010000033.1 GCA_915275065.1 uncultured Corynebacterium sp.
ACCACAATATATTTCGTGGTGGGGCTTCTGCGTTGTTTTGGTGCTAGGTAGAAGATTCGAACTTCTGTAGGCAATGCCGGCGGATTTACAGTCCGCTCCCTTTGGCCGCTCGGGCAACCTAGCGCGCTCTAGGAATTGTATTACCGATAGTGATGAAAGCACAAATCTCCAGGTTGGTGCCGATAACTACACTCTGCTCCTATCCCACACGCGCCACGGTAACCCGGGCTAACTGGCGTAAGGCCTGGGTGGTGGGATTGTCAGGGAGTTGGTCTAGTTTTTCCTCCGCCTCAGCCAGGTACTGGTGGACGTCGGCAAGCGCTTTTTGCCGACCATCGGAACGGGCCAGGAGTTGCAGTGCGCGATCCACGCTGGCGTCGTCGACAAGCGGACCGGTGAGCAGCTCCCGCAATTCCGCCCCCACCGGGGTGTCTTCCTGCAGCGCATACAGCACCGGCAGCGTGAACACCCCTTCGCGTAAATCGGTGCCGGGTGTTTTACCGGAATCCTCGGGGGTGGAAAAAATATCGATAATGTCGTCGACGATTTGGAACACCATGCCAACCGCCGCACCCACAGCCTGCAAACATAACGCCGTTTCCATGTCCGCCCCCGAATGCAACGCCCCCAGGTAGCCAGCAGCGGCAATCAGCACACCGGTTTTCTCGTTAATCACCTTCATGTAGTGCTCAATCGGATCACCGGTGCCGGGGCCTTCGGTTTCCCGCATTTGGCCGGTCACGAGCGCGCCGAAGGTTTCAGCGAAATGCGCAACCGTGTCCACACCCAACTCGCTCATGATCCTAGAGGCATGCGCCAGAAGAATATCCCCGGATAAAATCGCAACCGAATTCGACCATCGCACATTGGCGGAAGGCACGCCGCGCCGCATTTGAGCCTCATCCATCACATCGTCGTGGTAGAGGGTCGCCAAGTGAGTCATTTCCACCACCACGGCGGCTTTGAACACGTCCTCACACATGGGCCGCGGACCATAATTCGACGCCAACAACGTAAACATTGGGCGGAAACGCTTACCACCAGCTTTGGTCAGGTGCATCACCTTCTCCTGAAGAAAGTCTGGACTTTTTTCCAGCTCTACCCGCAACCTCTCTTCAACGTTTTCCATGCCGCGAAGAATATGTTCGTTGAGGGTGTCATCGCCCAAATCAATGCGCGCGCCGATGGTGGAATCGCCACGGTTCTGACGAATTACGGCACCATTGTTCATGCTGTGTCTACCTTTTCCCATACGGATCGGACTGCGCCCAACCAGCAAATTTGCCGAATCGGGCCGAACGAGTTCATCCAACTAACCCTTTAACCGTAGTCCATTCTTCGCCCGACATACACCCTCAGGAATATATGCGGGTGGCATGAGACGGTTACGGCTTGCAACAATAGTGGTCGTGACTGACTCCACCCCCACCATTCACCAGCCCAATAACCACGGCATAAAGCAACGTGAGAGCCGAAGCGTTGAACTGCTCATCATTGGGGCCGGGCCCGCGGGCGCAACCGCCGCCATTCATGCCGGCCGCCGTGGCATAAGCACCCTGCTTATCGACGCCCAACCGTTCCCCCGCGACAAGACCTGCGGCGATGGCCTCACCCCCCGCGCCATCCACCAGCTACAACTGTTAGGGTTAGCGGATTCCGTGGTGGAGCGTTATCGCTCCCACGGGCTGAAACTGCACGGTTTTGGGGGCTCGGTGACAGCACCCTGGCCGGAAAGCACATTCGGAACCGTGGGGTCGGCAATGCCCCGGCGCGAGTTTGATAATTTCTTGTTGGAGTGTGCGCGTTCGCATTCATCGGTGGAGTTTTTTGGTGGTGTGCGGGCGGTGTCGGTGTCCATGTCGACGCCGGTGGGGGCTGGTTCCGGCAGCATTATTTCCGGGAGCGGCACTGTGTCGGGGGATGCCGCTTCCATGGGGACTGCTTCGGTTGCTGCGGTGGAGTTGTCGGATGGGTCGTGGGTGCGCCCCAAGCAAGTTATTGTGGCGGATGGGGTGCGGTCCCCCATTGGTAAGTTGCTTGGTCGCACGTGGCATAAGGGTGAGGTGTATGGCATTGCGGCGCGTTCGTATTGCGCGACACCGCGGTCTGAGGAACCGTGGATTCATTCGCACCTGGAGCTACGGGACGCGGATGGGGTGGTGCAGCCCGGCTATGGTTGGATTTTTCCGCTTGGGAATGGGTTGGCGAATGTGGGGTGTGGGGCGTTAAGCACGGATCGGCGACCCGCCCGGATTAATACAAAGAAGCTATTGGGGTTGTATGCGCAGCAGTGTCGGCCAGAGTGGGAGTTTGGTGCGCCGGATCGGGTGGCGTCGGCGTTATTGCCGATGGGTGGCGCGGTGAGTGGGGTGGCTGGCCGTAATTGGATGTTGATTGGGGATGCGGCGGCGTGCGTGAATCCGTTGAATGGGGAGGGGATTGATTATGGAATGGAGACGGCCCGGTTGGCGGCGGAGTGTTTGGATGCGGGTAAGGATTACACGTTGTTGTGGCCGGATGTGTTGCGTCGGGAGTATGGTGAGGCGTTTGGGTTGGCGCGCATGTTGGCGCGGTTGTTGACGTACCCGCAGTTGTTGCCGATGGTTGGCCCGGTGGCTTTGCGACGCCCGTTGGGTCGGCATGTGATGCCGGTGGCGGCGCGGTTGATGGGGAATCTGATAACTGATGCGGATCGGGATGTGGTGGCGCGGTTGTGGCATGCGGCTGGCCGGTTTGTTGCCGATCGGGCGGTGATGCGATCGGGGCTGGTGGCTCCTCAGCCTGGCGCTGCTAGGGCGTTTGGGGCCGCGTTGTGGGGTTAGTTCCCGGCTTTGGGCGTGTTGGGGGCCGCGTCGGGTTTTATGGCGGAGTGGAGGGCGACGATGCCACCGGTCAGGTTTTGCCACCCGCAGTGTGACCAGCCGTGGTTATTGACCATGGTGGCGAGTTGTTCTTGGTTGGGCCATTGGCGGATGGAGTCTGCTAGGTATTCGTAGGATTCGGGGTCGGAGGACACGAGTTTCGCTATGGCTGGTAGGGCTTTGAGCGCGATGTTGTGGTAGAGCTGTTTGAGTCCGGGTATGACGGGGGTGGAAAATTCGGCTATGGTGAGTCGGCCGCCGGGTTTGGTGACACGGGCGAGTTCGCGGAGTGCAGCGGTGGGGTCGTAGATGTTGCGGAGGCCGTAGCTGATCGTGACGGCGTCGAATGTGTTGTCGGCAAAGGGGAGGTGCATGCCATCACCACATACTTTGGGGACGGCCCGGTTTTTGCCGGCGGCGAGCATGCCTTGGGAGAAATCGCAGGCAACGCACCAGGCCCCGGATTTGGCGAGTTCCACGGTGGAGACGGCGGTGCCGGCGGCGAGGTCGAGTACTTTGTCGGTGGGTTTGAGTTGGAGGCGTTCGCGGGTGCGGCGGCGCCATCGGGCATCAAGTCCGGCGGCGAGGACGGTGTTGGTGATGTCGTAGTTTTTTCCTACGGCGTCGAACATGCGTCGTACTTCGATGGGTTTTTTGTCCAGGGATGCTTTAGCCACGCAGATTAGTGTAGCGGGTTGGGTTATGAATGACTGCTTCGTAGTGGTGTATGAGTTCGGAGCAGATGGTTTCCCAGGTGCGGTTTTCCACCCCGGCGCGGGCGTTGTGGGACATGGTGTGGTGGTTGGCGTAGATGGCATTGATGGCGTGGGGGAGGTCGCGTTCGAATCTGGTGGGGCCTAGGAGGTAGCCGTTATAGCCGTTGGTGATGAGGTCTTGGGGGCCGCCGGTGTTGGGGGCGATGGTGGGGACGCCTGCGGCGTGGGCTTCTTGGATGGTTTGGCAGAAGGTTTCGAATTCGCCGGGGTGGATGAAGATGTCGAAGGTGGCGAGGGTGTGGGCGAGTTGGGTGCCGGTTTGGGGGCCGAGGAAGTGGGCGGTGGGGAGGAGTTTGCGGAGGTGTGGTTCAAGGGGCCCGGTGCCGACGATGGTGAGGGTGGTGTTGGGGAGGTTGGTGATGGCCCGGAATCGGTGGAGGCCTTTTTCGGGGGCGAGGCGGCCGACGTATCCGATGATGTGGTTGGTGGGGTCGGGTTGGTGGTGGTCGGGGTTGAAGAGGGTGGTGTCGACGCCTCTGCCCCAGTGTTTGATGGTGGTGATGCCGTGGTTACGGAGTTCGGTGATGGTGCTGGTGGAGGGGGCTAGGGTGAGGTCGCAGTGGTTGTGGATGTGGGTGATCCAGCGCCAGGCGGTGGTTTTGAGTTTGGGGAGGTGGTAGCGGGTGGTGTAGTCGGCTATGTTGGTTTGGAATATTGCGATGGTGGGGATGGTGAGGTGTTGGCAGGCGAAGGCTGCGGCGGCGCCGAGGAGGAAGGGGGATGCGAGGTGGGTGATGTCGGGTTGAAAGTTGCGGAGGGTGCGGGTGATGGTGGGTGTGGGGAGTCCGATGGGGAGCCCAAGGTTGAGGTTGATGGTGGGGATGGTGATGATGGGGAAGCCGCGGTAGGTAGTGGGGGTGCCTGGTTGTTTGGGGGCAATAATGATGGCTTCGTGGTGGTGGTTGTGGAGGTGGTCGAGGGTTTTGGTGACGGAGTTAGTGACGCCGTTGATGGTGGGGAGGAAGGATTCGGTCACGATGGCGACGCGGTAGCGTCGGCGACTCATGTGGGTTGCTTTCTTTTGGTGGTGTCGGAGGCGTCGGCGGCGCTAGTGGTACGAGTGATGACGGTGGTGCTGGTGGGGGTTTTCGGGCTGGTGTGGTTTTTGTGGTTTGCGTGTTTTGCACGCCGGAAGTGTCGGGGGCCGAGGATGGCGAACCAGAGGGCGCTGGTGATGAGGGTGGTCACGGCCGCGGAGCTGAGGGCGGGGATGATGGCGAGTGTCCATTTGCGGCCGGATACTTTCACAAGTTCGGGGTTGCTGCGGGCATAGGTAACCCACACGCGTTGGCCGGGGCCGAGCCCGGTGGGGTAGAGAAGGCCGCCGGGGGGTGAGTGGTAGGTGTTGGTGTCGTCTTGGAATTCGACGATGGTTTTGGTGGTGGTGACGGATGTGACGCGGGCGAGGGCCCGCCCGGGGTCGGATTCGATGATGTAGTCGTTGATGCCGGGGCCGATGACGAGGCTGGCGCAGCCGAGCATGGCTGCCGCGTAACAGACCAGAATGGTTTGTTTGATGCGGCGGCGGGTGCGGAAGATGCGGCGTTCGCGGGCGTGTTGGTCGGTCATGGTTGGTGTGCGCTAGTGGGAGAGTTGGTGGTGGAGGGCGGCGCGGGTGGTGCGGGTGGTGACTGCTTCGATGATGCGCAGCCCGGTGGTTTCGGCGGCGTCATCCAGGGCGTGGATGAGGTCTGGGAGGGTGGTGACCTGCTGGTATTCCAGCCCGTAGGCGTCGCATAGGGCGGCGATATTGGTGTTGTGTGGTGTGCCGAAGGCTTGTTCGAAGCTGGGTTGGAACTCTGGGTTGCCGACTTCTAGGGCGTGGAAAATGCCGCACCCGTTGTCGTTGGCTACCACGATAGTGAGGTTTTCGGGGAGTGGGGAATTTTCTGGGGTGAGGAGCCCCCCAACATCGTGCAGGAATGTGATGTCGCCGATGAGCGCGAGGGTGCGTGGGGCCCGGATTTCGGTGGGGTGTTGCGTCTGGGTGGCGAGAGCAATGCCCATGATTTGTGAGGTGGTGCCGTCGATGCCTGCGACGCCGCGGGGTGAGAAGGTGTCTACCGCCTGAAATGGTAGTCCGACGAGGCTGGCGTCCCGGATTGGGTTTGAGGCGCCGAACACCGCGTAGTCGTTTGTGCTGAGGCTGTCGGCGACGGCTGCGGCAACGTGCAGTCCGGTGAAACCGAACGTTTCATCGGCAAGAATGGTGCGGACTTTTTCTATGGCCACATCGGTGGCGGCGGCGCAGATCCGTATCCAGTCTGCGGCGGATTCGTTCATGGCCCGCACCCGGGTTGCAATGGTTGCGTTACGACGCCATGGGTTTGTGACCTGTGTGGTTTTGGAAAGGATGGTCAATTCTATGGTGTCGTCCGCCACGAGTTCCATGATGTCCCGGCTGAGGGTGGGGTGCCCCACCACAATGATGTGTTCCGGTTTGGTGTATTCGGCGTATTCGTTGGTGAACGTTTGCACGGCCAGGGGGTGGACCGGATGGTATGGGGCAGGGGCCGTGGGCTCTGCCACGGTGGGGACGTCTTCCAAGCCGGGAACTTCCCAGGCTTCGTCGCCGGCAATCACGAGCGTGCGACGGGACAGGTCAATGGTGGTTTCCCCATGGTCGACTATAAAGGTTGGGGTTGGTGTTTTAGCCACTGGTTGTGGTGGTTGCGGCAGGCCTTCAACCAGTGGGGCGGCCAGCCGCACGTTTATATGCACCTGTTGGTGGTGTTGAAACACGTCCCCCAAATCATGCTGGCCCACAATGTCGTAGGTTTCCAGCCCCAGCAGGCCGCGCTGCTCGATGGTTTGATTCGCCCCGGTGCCCACTAAATAGTCCGGCCGGTCGGCGGAAATGATCGCCAAGGGTATGTGCGCATTCTGCGCCTCCAGCACCGCCGGCAGGCAGTTAGCGACCGCCGTGCCGGAGGTGGTCACCACCCCCACGTGCCGCCCAGTGACTCGGGCAATCCCCACCGCGAGAAACGCTGCACTCCGCTCATCAATCCGCACATGAACCCGCACATCCGGCCGGGCAATCAACGCCAGGGACAGGGCGGAGTTGCGGGAGCCTGGGCAGATCACCACGTCATCAACATAGTGGGCGATGTCTGCGACGATGGCTTCCGCGATTGGTTGGGAGGAGTGCGGCTGGGAATAAGCAGTCATGAATCCAAATTCTTATCGTGGGTGTTATATGGGGCCAGACTCCCTGATTCTGCCATCACACTATGGTTCACTCCAACCGCTAAAATCCAATGCGTCCGGGTTTGGTGTGGTCACAACCGTATTGTAAACTGGCGCCACCTCTAATTCCCGGATTACATCATTGATGATGTGCACGATCACGAGGGCATCCTGCCGCACGTCGTAAGCGAATAAGGCTTCATCCGACCACGCCTGTGCCACTGGCACCCCATCGAGCGCGAATTCGATGGATGCGCATGTGCCGCAACCGCATTCCCGCGCCACCGAAACCCTCGGTACTTGCCCTAACCATTTCGCACGTCGTTCCTCTGTCACTGATTCCGGGGCAATGTCTGGTGGGGCGTGTTGAATCATTGCCGTCAACACGGCAACTTCGGCATCCGTTAGTGCTCGCATTAGTCCTGGTTGAGGTAGTTCCAGCACTCAGTGACCCGATTGATCCAGAAATCCTTTCGCTCCCCCGAGGCGGCAAACTCCGCCAGGCGTTCCGGCTCAGGGGCCAATAATTCCGTGCTTAAGTAGCCGTCGACAAGCTGTCGCCATGGGGTCACATCGGCGACAAAGAGCCGCTGCGTCGCCAACCCCGCGGCGGCGGGCGGAACCGCAACATGGGAATCATCAACAAGCTGCGGCAATGCCGCCACCGACGCCAGCCCGGCGTTCATCCCCACCCCGGTATCCAAAGCGCTAGCAACAGTAATGTTCAGGCCCCGGACGCGCATGAAATCCGCGATCCGCAGCACCGCCCGCGGGCCCCCCAACGGGGCGGCCTTCACAACCGCAACATCCGCCGCGCCCCGCTCCGCTACCGCATACGGGTCAGACGCCCGCCGAATCGACTCGTCCGCCGCCACCCGCACATACAAGCCCCGATGCACCAGCTTAGTGCGCAGCTCCGCTAGCTCCTCCACCGTGGCGCACGGCTGCTCAACATAATCCAACGGGCCCAATTCGGCCAGCGCCGCTAGTGCCTCCGCCACCGACCAGCCACCATTCGCGTCCACCCGAATACTCGCATCCGGCGCATACGCCCGCACCGCCGCCACCCGAGCCACATCATCGGCCAAGGTTTGCCCCTGCTCCGCCACCTTCACCTTCACCACCTGGCAGCCGGGAAAATGCGCCAACACCTCATCCACCTGCCACGGCGCCACAGCCGGCACCGTGGCATTCACCGCAATCTTGTCCCGCAACCGTGGTGGGGGCCCCGCAAACGCCATCTCCAGACCGCACCGCAACCACTCCGCCGACTCCGCCACCCCATACTCCAAAAATGGCGAAAATTCCCCCCACCCCTTCGGGCCCTCAAACAACAGTGCCTCGCGCTCCCGCACCCCCCGGAATCGCACCCGCAACGGCAAACTCACCACATGCGCCCGCGCCAACATATCCTCAACATTGATACCGCCAAAACTGTGTCCGTTCATAGTTATAACAGTAGTGACAGAAACCGCGTGACCGCTAAGCTTTACAGCTATGACTGCTTCCACACCAACACCCACACCAGCATCCCCAAACCCCTTCAAACCCGAACTTTGGAACCCGGTTCCCGGCTTCGAACACCTCACTGACATCACCTACCACCGGCATATCGGCACCCATCGGAAAGATGGTATTGTCCGCATCGCCTTCAACCGGCCCGAAGTCCGCAACGCATTCCGCCCCCACACCGTAGACGAACTCTACACGGTTCTCGACCATGCCCGCCAAACCCCCGACGTGGGCACCATTCTCCTCACCGGCAACGGGCCCAGCCCAAAAGATGGTGGCTGGGCCTTCTGCTCGGGCGGCGACCAACGCATCCGCGGCCGCTCCGGCTACCGTTACGCCCACGGGGACACCGCCGACACCGTTGATGAGGCCCGCACCAAAGCCGAAGGCGGCCGCCTCCACATTCTTGAAGTCCAACGACTCATCCGCACCATGCCGAAAGTCGTCATCGCCGTTGTGAACGGTTGGGCGGCCGGCGGCGGGCATTCCCTCCACGTAGTGTGCGACCTCACCATCGCCTCCCGGCAGGAAGCCCGCTTCAAACAAACCGACGCCGATGTGGGATCCTTCGACGCTGGCTACGGCTCCGCCTACCTGGCCAAAATGGTTGGGCAAAAATTTGCCCGAGAAATTTTCTTCCTCGGCCGCACCTACGATGCCGAAACCATGCACCGCATGGGCGCCGTCAATATTGTTGCCGACCACGCCAACCTGGAAGATGAAGCCATCACCATGGCCCAAGAAATCAACGGGAAATCCCCCACCGCGCAACGCATGCTCAAATTCGCCTTCAACCTCACCGACGATGGCCTCATGGGGCAACAGGTTTTCGCGGGCGAAGCCACCCGGCTCGCTTATATGACTGATGAGGCTGTCGAAGGGAAAAACTCTTTCCTAGAAAAACGCGACCCAGACTGGTCTCCTTTCCCCTACTACTACTAAAACTAAAACCATGACCCACAACCTACTCCCCGACCCCACGCCGGATCCCAACCCGGGTATCCCCGCGGAACCGCCAACGGGGTCGGCAACAAATCCACTGGCAGACCCCGCGCTGGGTTCCCCGAATTCGGGCGTGGCTGACTCCAGCAGTGATGATCCGTATGCGGATGATGGGGACAGGGGCAGACCCGATGACGCCCCCAGCGACGCAACTCACCTAGATAGTCATCTGCTTGAACCCTTCCCGGTTCTCCCCACCGACCCCTACCCATTCCTCGATGCAATAGAAGAAGCCATAGCCGGCACCCGAACGCTCCTGCCCGTCCCCGCCGATGACCCGGACCGCACCACGCTGCTTACGGAGCAATTGCGCGCCGGGGCGGAAATCGACCCGGAGGTGGCGTTAGTGGTGGCAACCTCCGGGTCGACCGGTATCCCCAAGGGGGCACAGCTCACCGCGGTGAATTTAGTGGCGTCGGCGGATGCCACCCACCAGTTTTTAGGTGGTGCGGGGGCGTGGCTGTTGGCGTTGCCGGCGCACCACATAGCGGGCATCCAGGTGTTAGTTCGATCATTGGTGGCGGGTATTGACCCCACGTTCGTCGACGTGTCGGCGGGGTTTCAGGTGGCAGAGTTCGCGGATGCGGCGGAGGAGCTGCGGGCGGATGCTGCGCGTTGCTATACCGCCCTCACCCCGATGCAGCTGCTCAAAGGCATGGACACATTGCAGGGCATTGAGGCATTGCGGCTTTTCGACGCCATCCTGGTGGGTGGCGGCCCTCTGCTTGATGATGATCGGCGGGCCGCCCGCGAACTGGGGATCAGAGTGGTAACCACCTATGGGTCGGCAGAAACCACAGGCGGGTGCGTCTATAACGGGTTGCCGCTACCCGGGGTGACGATCCGGCTGGAAAACGAAAGAATTATGGTCGGCGGACCAATGGTGGCACAGGGATACCGCAACTTCCCAAACCATGAAGCGTTCTCCCGACCGGGTTTTTATCGCACATCCGACACGGGTTTGTTGCGGCATGGGGTGTTGAGCGTAACGGGGCGGATCGACACCATCATTGATTCCGGGGGGTTAAAAATTCACCCAGAGGTGCTGGAGCAAGTGTTCATTAACATTGCCGGTGTGGATGATGCGTGCGTGGTAGGGATTCCCGACCAACGGCTGGGGCAAGCCATCGTGGCCGCATACACGGGGTCCGCTGACATGGAAGACATTATTGCAGCGTTTCAGGACTTTCCACGGTGGCAGATTCCCAAACATATTCAGCGGGTGGCCGAACTACCACGCACAAGTTTGGGGAAAATCGACCGAAACAAGGTGACCCAATTGTTCTAGATTTTTGTGTGGTTTCAACACCGTTTTGGGGGTAGTTGTGTGATGATTGTGGGGCACCAGCGTGGGCTTTGTGATTCGGCGGGTGTGCACAGCACAATGGTATGCATGACAGAGACCACAACCGCCGCACATCCGCGCGAACATAACCATCCCACATTGCGTGAATGGTTGGCGGGGGCACGGCCCCACACCTGGGCGAATGCGTTCGCCCCCGTTGTTGTTGGAACCGGAGCGGCAATCCACACGGTTTATGGCACTGCTGCGGGGGGCATGCACCTGTGGCGGGCGTTTCTGGCTGGGGTGGTAGCCTGGTCGCTGATTATAGGTGTGAACTACGCCAACGATTACTCCGATGGGATTCGGGGAACTGATGATACCCGCAGTGGCCCCTTACGGTTAGTGGGGTCGGGGATTGCCCGACCATTGCAGGTGAAATTGGCGGCGTTCGGGGCGTTTGGGGTGGCCGCGGTGGCGGGCACAATATTGTCGCTGTTGTCCTCATGGTGGCTCATCCTGGTGGGCATGGTGTGTATCGTTGCCGCCTGGTTTTATACCGGGGGTAAAAACCCTTACGGCTATAGCGGTTGGGGGGAGATCGCGGTGTTTGTGTTTTTCGGTTTGGTGGCTGTGTTGGGCACACAGTTCACCCAGGCGGGACGGGTAGATGTCGCCGGGATGGTGGGGGCTTGTGCGATTGGGGCCATGTCGGCCAGCATCAACCTGGTCAATAATTTGCGGGATATCCCCACGGATTCGCAGACGGGCAAAATCACGTTAGCGGTGCGATTAGGGGATGCAAAGACCCGAGTGTTGTATTACCTGCTGGTCATCTCACCGCTGGTGGTGACTGTGATTTTATCGGTCGTGGTCAACCCGTGGGCGCTACTAGGGTTAGTCATTATCCCACTCGTGTATGTGGCCAGCGGCCCGGTGCGGTGCGGTGCGGTCGGCCCGGCTTTGATCCCGGTGTTAGGCACGACTGGACGGGCAATGCTGGTGTGGGCAACGCTCACGACCGGCGTGCTCGTCTTCGCCAGTTAGTCTCTACACTGGTTTCGTGAGGCACCAGCGTGGTTACCTGGAGGATAGTTCCTGTTTCACCCACTCCTTGTATGCTTTGCGCTGCGCATCCCATTCGGCCACGGCGGCGGTGGTTTTTAACCGCAGGTTCTTGAAAACAAAAACAGACAGCGGGAAAGCAACGATGAGCGCCAATAGCGCAGCAATATAAATAGGCAGCGGGTCGATAACGAGGGCCGAGACCAATTGGATCAAGATGGTGAGGGCCAGGAAAAGGCCAAATCTGGCGGCGCCGTATTTGATGACATTGTTGCGCGCCTCACGGCGTAGCTGGGGATCCCGCTCGGGGGGTGCTGATGTCGGATCGGGTGAGGTGCTTGATTGGGTGTGATCTTCATGTGGAGTTGGGTCTTCGCTCACGTGTAAAAACCCTACTCAATGACATGCAAACAAGCTAGTCGCAACTATGGTGTGTCAAGGAGTGCATTTGTGCCTAAACTGGTGAATTATCCCCATCAATATCATTAGCCATCACACTGATTCAAGGAGCATGTTACCGTGGGTCGCATTATCGTTTTGTTGCTGCTTGTCGCAGCCGCGTATTTGGTGTGGCGGGCATTTGGGCCACAGTCGTGGAAACGTGCCACGCTTTTCGACGCACCCCAGGAGCCCATCATCAAAGGGCCCGATGATGATGAAGAGTTTCTGTGGGAATTGGAAAAACGGCAATTCAAGCAACGCCGCGCGAAGGAAGAAGCCCAACGGCAGGAAGAGGAACGGATTCGGCGCGCCCAAGCCCGCTATAATCGCCCCTCCCCCACCGACACTACCGCTGCTGCGGATAATAACCCGGATGACACAAAACCAGCAGCAAGTGACAAGAATTCGCCCCGGCCCGACACCTCCGACACATAGGAAAACACCAGCTGACATTGGGAAAATAGCATAAAAACCCGCCCATAAGCACAGGGGAGCCTTGATTTACTTAGCTAAAGCTTGCCTTTATAGTGGTAGCATGCGTTCATCATTGGTGGTTTCTGAGTGCGATAACACTCCCCTGCAACGGCTGAAGGCAACCCAATTATTCAAAACTCTCAGCGACCCCACCCGTCTCCAAATCCTGTATATCCTAGCGCAAAATCAAGGCACCAATATCTGCGCCATTGAGCTTTCCGACGCCCTCAAGGTGTCGCCACCAACCGTCACCCACCACATGAAGAAACTCATGGACACTAACCTGGTGACCCGCCATAAAACCGGCAAATGGGCTTATTACAAGCTCGTTCCCGACACCTTTAGACGCGTCCATAGGCTCATTGATTCGCTCTAAAGCCCAACCATAAAAGGATTGAGCGAGCTTCCGTAACGGTGGGCGTCGATAAGCGCCCGGCTAGTTCAAGCCTGCATAGGAATGCAAACCCGACACCACCAGGTTAATGAAAAACAGGTTAAACACCATGGTCGCCAGGCCCAAAATGTTGATCCACGCGGCCTTGGCGTCTCGCCACCCAGCGGTCGCCCGGGCGTGCAAATAGGCCGCATACAGCATCCAGGTAATCAGCGACACGGTTTCCTTGGGATCCCACGCCCAAAACCGGCCCCACGCCGATTCCGCCCAAATAGCCCCCAACACAATACCCAGCCCAAACACCGGCACGGTCACAATGATCGTGCGGTAAGCAATCGCATCCAGCGTTTTCGCCGACGGCAGCGGCTTCGCCACCGAACCGAAGAATCCGTGCTCCTTCCCCACCGGCTGCCACATCCGCAACAAATACAACAAGGATGCCACACCAGACACCATGCCTATCGACGCACCAATCGACACCGACCCCACATGGATCGCCCGCCAATACGACTTCAACGCCGGCACCACCGGAGCAGAATCAACATAAAGCTTCGTCCCGCCAAAAAACAGCAACGCTAAAATCGGGGTCAACACCCACGGCCACAACACCCGCAGATCTTTCCGCTGCAAATAAAACGCCGCCACAATCATGGTGAACATCGTGATCTCGGTGATGTACTCGTAAAGATTGCCGAACGGGAACCGGCCCGCCGACAACCCACGCAACACCACCGAAGTCACATGCACTATGATTCCCAGCCACACCACCGACTGGGTCATGCCAGCAAATTTCTCGGCCGAAGCCTCCCGCGCAGCTATAAGACCAGCAATCTTCTCGGCATCATCCGACACATCAGATGCAGATACTGCCTTGGAATCAGCGGCAACCGGGGTAGAATCCGAACCTACCGACACCAATTGATGCTCATGGGATGCGACATCCTCATGCTCCTGCCGTTCCCGCTCCAGATCAACCAATCCCTGCCGCTTAATATAAAACACCACGGAAAGCACCAAGGCCAACGAGTAAATAATAAAGGCACTGAAAAACGCGTAATCCGAAAATGACGCAAGCGTGTGGTCAACATTCATAGGTAATAACCTCACATTATTGGGGGTATGCGATGCTGATTAGAGAATACTCTTGCTAACGGTATAACCAAAGCCCTAGCCAAACCATACCTGCTATCCCCCATCGTCACGGTGCATTATTATAGCCGCAGACACCAATATGCATCACGCACCGGCGTCGTCATCATCGTCATCGTCGGGATCCGGCAACCCCAATAATTGCCGATGAATTTTGTGGTATTCCTCCCCCCACCCGGCGCGATCCGTACGTGCTAAACCTGCGGTCTCTACCCGGGTTTCGGTATCACTCACCGGTTCTAACCGCACCCAAATTCGCCGCCGCTTCACCGTCAACGACCCCACCAAAGCACCCAACGACACGATTGTGAACACCAAAACCCAGTATTGCGTCGGATCGTATGACACCTGGAAATTAGCGAACTCCTCCGCACCAACAAAAGTAATTTCCGTGCCATCGTCCAAGGTCACCGACTGTTGTTTCGTCAGGTTTACTCGTTCGATCTTTTGCAGCTGGCCGGTGTGGACTTGTGTCGGGTCGATGGTGAAAATGTTTTGGCTAGTGCCGGAGTCCAAGCCATTATCACCCCGATAAATGTCGATTGCCACCGCCGGGTCGTTCATGGCCGGGTAGCTGGAGGAAAGAATATCGTTATTGTCGCCGCTCCAGGCCGCGGTTGGTGCAAATAGGCCCTGGATGGTGATTTGGTGTTGCCTGCGTTCGTAAAGGTCCGGGTACATTCCGGCCGGCGGGTCGAATCGGACCACACCGGAGGAC
>CAJZGD010000034.1 GCA_915275065.1 uncultured Corynebacterium sp.
GGGCGACGTCGGCGGGGACGGAGCCGAGGAGTCGGCCGGTGAGGGAGTTGATGCCGCGGTTGCCGACGATGAGGAGGTCGGCTTTGGTTTCGTTGACGATGCTCATGAGGGCTTCGACGGGGGTGCCGGGGCGGATGGCGGTTTGGATGGTGGGGGCACCCATGGCGCGGGCGTGTTCGGCTGCTTTGTCGAGGTTTTCTTGGGCGGGGTCGGTGCCGAGAACGGTGACGGAGTCTTGGCGGAGGGTTTTGGAGGCGTCTTCTTTGGTTTCGTAGTAGGCGCAGCCGATGACGAGGGTTGCGTTGAAGGCCGCGGCGATTTTCGCGGCGCGTTCTACGGCTAGCATGGAGGATTTGGATCCGTCGGTGCCGACGACGATGGTGGAGTAGGCGCTCATGGGTAACCTGGTTTCTTTGGGTCGAAAGTAGTTAGGAACAGCGTTTAGTGTAACAAATCACGTTGTGGAAGCTGAATTGGGGTTTTAGAGGCCGGCGTCTTTCATGCCGCGGAGTTGTTTTTTGAGGTCGGCAATTTCGTCGCGGAGGCGGGCTGCGAGTTCGAAGTTGAGGTCGCGGGCGGCATCACCCATGTGGGTGGTGAGGGTGGTGATGAGTTGTTGGATTTCGGTGGTGCTGTTGGGTTGGTGGTTGATGGCGACCAGGTCGTCGGGGGGGGTTTCGTGGGGGGTGTCGGTGAGTTGGTCGAGGATGTCGGCGATTTTTTTGCGGAGGGGTTGGGGGTCGATGCCGTGTTCGGTGTTGTAGGCGATTTGTTTTTTGCGGCGGCGTTCGGTTTCGTCGATGGCGTATTGCATGGAGTCGGTGGTTTTGTCGGCGTACATGATGACTTCGCCGGAGACGTTGCGGGCGGCGCGGCCGATGGTTTGGATGAGGGAGGTGGTGGATCGGAGGAAGCCTTCTTTGTCGGCGTCGAGGATGGCGACGAGGGAGACTTCGGGCAGGTCGAGGCCTTCGCGGAGCAGGTTGATGCCGACGAGAACGTCGTATTCGCCGAGTCGGAGTTGGCGGAGGAGTTCGACGCGTTGCAGGGTGTCGACGTCGGAGTGGAGGTAGCGGACTTTAATGCCGGTGTCGAGGAGGTAGTCGGTGAGGTCTTCGGCCATTTTTTTGGTGAGGGTGGTGACGAGGACGCGTTCGTTTTTGGTGGTTCGGGTGCGGATTTCACCAATGAGGTCGTCGATTTGGCCGGTGGTGGGTTTGACGGTGATTTTGGGGTCGACGAGTCCGGTGGGTCGGATGACTTGTTCGACGTATTCGCCGCCGGCTGCTGTGAGTTCGTAGCGGCCGGGGGTGGCGGACATGTAGACGGTTTGGCCGACGCGTTCTTCGAATTCTTCCCAGGTGAGGGGCCGGTTGTCGAGGGCGGAGGGGAGGCGGAAGCCGAATTCTACCAGGTTGCGTTTGCGGGACATGTCCCCTTCGAACATGGCGCCGATTTGGGGGACGGTGACGTGGGATTCGTCGATGATGGTGAGGAAGTCGTCGGGGAAATAGTCGAGGAGGGTGGCGGGGGCGCTGCCGGCGGATCGGCCGTCGAGGTGGCGGGAGTAGTTTTCGATACCGGAGCAGAAGCCGACTTGTTCGATCATTTCGAGATCGTATTCGGTGCGCATGCGAAGTCGTTGGGCTTCGAGGAGTTTTCCCCGGTTTTCGAGGTCTTTGAGGCGGTCGGCGAGTTCGGCTTTGATGTCGCAGGTGGCGCGGTGCATGCGCTCCGGGGTGGCCACATAGTGGGTGGCCGGGAAGATGCGGATGGTGTCGGCTTGACTGATGATGTCGCCGGTGAGGGGGTTGATGTGGTAGAGGGCGTCGATTTCGTCGCCGAAGAATTCGACCCGGACAGCGGTTTCTTCGTAGGCGGGGATGATGTCGATGGTGTCGCCTTTCACCCGGAAGGCGCCGCGGGTGAACCCGATGTCGTTGCGTTCGTATTGGATATCGACGAGAAGCCGGAGGAAATGATCCCGGTCGATTTCGTCACCAACGTTCAGGAGAACAGAGCGGTCCAGGTAGGTTTGGGGGTTGCCGAGCCCGTAGATGCAGGACACGGAGCTCACCACCACGACATCCCGGCGGGAGAGGAGGCTGGAGGTGGCGCGGTGGCGGAGCCGCTCCACATCGTCGTTGATGGCGGAGTCTTTTTCTATGTAGGTGTCGGTTTGGGCGATGTAGGCCTCCGGCTGGTAGTAGTCGTAGTAGCTGACGAAGTATTCGACCGCGTTATTGGGGAGAAGTTGGCGAAGCTCGTTGGCGAGTTGGGCGGCCAGGGTTTTATTGGGCGCCATGATGAGGGTGGGGCGTTGGACTTGTTCGATGAGCCAGGCTGCAGTGGCGGATTTGCCGGTGCCGGTGGCCCCGAGGAGAATGATGTCGCGTTCGCCCCGGTTGATGCGTTGGGTGAGTTCGGCAATGGCGGCGGGCTGGTCGCCGGCGGGCTGGTAGTCGCTGATGACTTCGAACCGGCCTGGGGTGCGGGCTATGTCGTCGGGTTGGTGGTGGGAGTTAACGGAAGACATAGTGTTTCATCATAGTGGGGGGATGTTCGGTCCGGCGGGTTGCCCCATCATAATGCGGGCGTCACGCATGAGGTGGAGTCCTTCGACGGCGATATCGCGGGCGATTTCCGCCTGCCTGCGGGTTTGGGCGGCATCCAGGGTGGTTTGGGCGGTGGTGTAGCGTTCGGTGGCGGTGGCTATCAGGTTTTTCGAGTTGGTGTCTATGCCGTCGGTGGTGAGCACTTCGGACCCTAGGCGTTCCAGCCAGCGGCGGGCTTCGGCTTGGGCGTCGAGGATTTCGAGCTGCCGTTCATGCTCGGCTTGTTTCCGACTGTCGGATTGTTCTTTTACTTGGCGAATGTTGTTGTAGGTGATGAGAACGGCGGTGGTGATGATACACAACGGCACAATAATGAACGGAAGAAAGAATAATGAATTAATCACACACTATATTTTACCTATAAGTTTTGCTACTTGGTCGCGCAGGTGGGCTTCCGTGCCGTTATTGTCAAGGATGATGTCGGCGGCTTTCAACCGGGCCGCTTCGTCTATTTGGCTTGCTATACGACGCCTAATGTCCGCCTCGTCCAGGCCCCGGTGGCGCATGAGGCGGCGAATGCGGGTGTCTTCATCCGCGTGGACGACGATCACGAGATCCATGCCGGTGTGCAACCCATTGTCAATGAGGAGGGGCATGTCGTAGACGACGCGGGGCTGCCCGGTGGCCTCGGCTTGGGCGAATTGGCGGCTAGTTTCCGCCTGGATACGGGGGTGGGTGATGGTGTTGAGCAGACTGGTGGTTTCGGGGGTGGCGAAAGCGCGCCGGGCCAGTTCGGCACGATGCAAACTCCCATCGGGGTGGAGAATATCGCTGCCAAAGGCGTCGACAAGCTCGGCAAGTGCGGGGGTTCCGGGTTCGACAATGCTGCGGGCGATGAGGTCGGCGTCGATGATGGGAATGTTGTGGTTGCTCAGCATGCGGGCGACCGTGGATTTACCGGAGCCGATGCCACCGGTGAGACCAATTTTTTTCATAAAAACACTATAGGCGCCCCCACCAAAACTGGTAGTGGCGCCTAGTAGGCGACGGCTTATGATTCGGCTGTCTTAGCGGTGGTCTTCACCACCACGGTGTTGGTGTCCGCGTGGGCGGCGGGGAAACCCTCCACCTCGGCGAACTTCTTGGTGTTGCTGACCAGCACCGGGGTAATCATGTTATAGCCCTTGGATTCGATGAACTTCGTATCGAACGTGATGAGCGGGGTACCGGCGGTCACGTGTTGCTTGGCATCAACGTGCACGGTGAACCCTTCACCACCGAGCTGAACGGTGTCGATACCGACGTGAACCAGCAGCTCTACCCCACTGTCAAGGCGCAGCCCCACGGCGTGCCCGGACTTTTGCACCGCGAGCACGGTGGCGTCGGCGGGGGCGAAAACCGTGTCCCCACTGGGCTTGATGGCAACGCCTTTGCCCAGCTTAGCGCCGGCGAAAATTGGGTCGGGCACGTCCTTGAGTGCCACAGCCTCGCCCTCTAGCGGGCTGGTGATTTCGGTGACTGCACCCGACTGGAGGGCGGTTTTCACCGGCTTCGTCAGGGTTGCTACCCCACCACCATCGGCGGGTGCATCCGATACTGCGACTGCGGGCGCATCATCAGCTGCGGGGGCCACGGCAGGCGGCGTCTCACCGTGTTCCGCAGCAATCTTCGCCAGGATCTCGGCCTTCTCCTCCGGGGTGCGGTAGTCAAAGATGAGCACCAGGGCGAGCGAGGTACCGAAGGCCACGGCGATGCTCAGGGCGTAGCCGATCATGGGGTCCATGGCGGGGATGGTCAGCAAGGAGGTGAACACGAATGCGTGAGCCTTGATGCTGAAGAATCCGGCCACGAAACCACCTGCGAGACAGCCGGGCAGCAGGCGGGCATAGGATTTCTTGAACCGCAGCAACACACCGTACAGGGACGGTTCGGAAATACCACCCAGGAGGCCGGCCATGGTGCCACCCAGTGCAACCTGCTGCATGCTCTTGTTGCGTTCCTTGATGGAGAGAATCAGCACACCGGTGATCACGCCGAAGCAGGCGAAGTTCCAGGAGCCCATGGGGCCTTGGATGACGTCTTCCTTATAGGTGGTGATGTTTTGAATCATGATGGCGTTGAGCGGCCAGTGCAGGCCCAACGGCACCAGGAACGGGTAGATCAGCGGAATGATGATGGCCAGGATGAAGGTATTGAAATTATTGACCGCGGCAAACGCTGCGGCGATACCGTTACCCACGCCGATACCGAACGGGCCGAGCAGGAATGCGGTGAGCGGAACCATGATGAGTAGGGAGAAGAATGGGACGAACACCATGTGCACGGACGACGGAATGATCTTCTTCAGGCCCTTTTCCACCCAGAACAACCCAATGGCGGCAATGAGCGGTGGGAACACCTGACCGGAATAGGTGTTGATCACCAGCGGCAACCCCATCACGTTCACGGTATCCCCCTGGCTACCCATGGCGAGGAATTCAGGGGTGAGGAAGGCCGCGGGAATGGCGGCACCCACCCACTCGTTCGCACCAAGTTTCCTAGCGGCGCAGGCACCCACCATGATCGGCAGGAAGTAGAACACCGACTGGTAGGTGGCGTGCAGCAGCTGGAACACCGGCGGCTGGGTCTTAATCTCATCCTGGAACGCTTGAATTCCGAAGGTGTCAAACAGCACCAGGAGGGTAATCACCAGCGAGGCACCGAGCAACGCCCACAGGATGGGGCGGAACGTGTCGGACAAAAATTCGAAAGCATAGTCGACAAAGGCGTACTTGCCGCGCACCCCGCCGTACTCTTTCTTGTTGCTAGCGGCAGCGGCCTTGGTGTCATCGTCACCCATACCAGGCAGGTCTTTAATGCCCTTGTAGTATTCGGCGACGTCACCACCCATCACAACCTGCAACCCGGTGGTACCCTGCGGGACCACCCCCAACACGGAAGGATTATTATCAAGCGCATCCTGATCAGCCTTCGACTGGTCCGCCAATTGGAACCGCAGGCGCGTTGCACAGTGGGTTAAGGATGTAATGTTTTCCGCGCCGCCGACCTTATCAAGGATAAACTCGGAGACTTCTTTGACATTTGTAGCCATGAAGTACCTTTCACTGGAAAAACCACACATTGTGGTGGTTAGGACATAATCGGAAACAAAACCGGAACAATATACACAACATTAGGACATGAACCACCCCACATCAAAGTATTTTTCCGTAATCTGTCACACATCCTAACTATAGTGGTGATAGCCAAGCTCCTGCTTAGATTTTTATGAGCGGCTCCCCCGCCGGCCGAACTAACTACATGGAATATTACCCCCATATACCCCAATACGTGAGAAATTGATTGCACATTACCAAGCGTCGAAAAGCAAAAAAACTGACGATTTGGTCACATCACAGCCCACCGCAACTATGGGATTCCCCACTCCCCCAACCTCGTATGGGGGAAGTCGCAATCAACCCCGCACGCTGGGAGATTACCGCACAATCCCACACCCATTTTCATTAACAATCACGCGCCACACCGCACCGTTAGGCACGATAAGCAGTTGAAACTTAATTTTAAGCGTGGAACTATTGGTACTGTGGACCTTCTACACATCCTTGTTGACAACCAAATTCTCGCACTCGTGACGATCATGGCCATAGGCTTGGTTATTGGTCGAATAAAAATCGGTAATTTCCGCCTGGGTGTTGCCGCCGTGCTCTTCGTTGGCTTGGCCTTCGCCACCGTTGAACCGCAAATCACCCTACCGCCCCTGCTGTATATCCTGGGACTCAGCCTCTTCGTGTACACCATTGGGCTAGAAGCCGCCCCCGGATTTTTCCAATCCATTAAAACCACCGGCCTGCGGCTGAATGCTTTTGCCCTCATTATGATCCTGGTCATCACCTTTGTGTCCTTTGGCCTCATTAAGCTGTGGGGAATCACCCAACCACAGGGCGTGGGCCTTTTCACCGGTGCCATGACAAACACCCCCGCCATGGCCGCAGTGGTCGACGCCCTCCCCTCCTTCCTCTCCGGCGCGGACAAAGCAACCTTAGAGATGCCCGTGGTCGCCTACTCCCTCACCTACCCGATCGGTGTGCTCGGGGTGATTCTTTCCGTGGCCGTCTTGTCGAAAATCTTCAAAATCGACCACGATAAAGAGGCCGAAGACGCCGGCGTTGCTCTACAAAAACTCGAAACGCACCGCATCAAGGTGACCAAAGAGAACCTGCCGTCCGTTACCAGTATGCCGTTCCGGTTCAACCTGGAAATCATTGTATCCCGCATCGAACACAACGGGCGGCTCTTCCTGCCCGAGCCGCACGACACCGTGGAACCCGGCGATATCATTTCCGTTGTTGGCACCGCCGAAGAAGTGGACAAGGCCGCCGAGCTCATTGGGGAAACTCTCCCCGGCGACCATCCCGTCCACGACGAAAACCTCGACTTCCGCCGTATTTTTGTCTCTTCCTCCTCTATTGCCGGTAAGTCTATCCGGCAGCTCCAGCCCCGCCTGCAGGGTGTGCTCATCACCCGGGTGCGCCGCGGCGACATGGACTTCGTTGCCCGCCCCGACACCGTGCTGCAGCTCGGCGACCGCGTGCGGGTTGTTGCCGACCATGAGCACATTGACATTGCCACAAAGATGTTCGGCGACTCCTACAAAGGTATCTCCGATTTCAACCTGCTTCCCTTGCTGATCGGCATGACCTTGGGTTTGCTTGTCGGCCTTATTGAAATCCCCCTCCCGGGTGGTGCCGGCCTGAAGCTCGGCAGCGCTGGCGGTCCCCTGCTTGCCGCACTTATTCTCGGGGCCGTGGGACGCACCGGCCCCTTTGTGTGGCAAATCCCCTTCGGCGCGAACCTGGCCCTACGCCAGTTAGGTATCACCATATTCCTGGCGGGCATTGGCACGACCGCTGGTGCCGGCTTTGCCAAGGCGTTGCAGGACCCGACCTCGCTCACGGTCATTGGCATTGGCGCTATCGTCACTGTTCTCTTCAGCCTGATGACGCTCATCATTGGCTATAAGGTGCTCAAGATCCCCTTCGGTCAGGTTGCCGGCATGATCTCCGGTATGCAAACCCATCCGGCGGTCCTGACATACGTGTCGGATCACACCAAAAACGAGCTGCCTGCCAATGGTTACACCACGGTGTATCCCATGTCCATGGTGGCGAAAATTCTCTGCGCCCAGCTGCTCCTATTCCTACTATTCTTGTAGCCCCCAAATTGTAATCTGTCACCATCATCCTTGAGAATTAAAAAATCGCACGCCACCCACTTGTGCCTTGCGGATCTTTACTATCCCACGCAGGCATCGGTTCGGGTGGCGTCATTTGGATATTCCGCGAATTTACGGAAAACCAACGGGTCGAACGACGAGGTGGGAAGGTTTTCTTCCGAGGCGCGCAGCCGCTCATCCTCCATCACCACATAGGGGCCGTGATCGCCGCTGGTGGCCGCCTTGATGAGGGTTATGCGCTGCGGGATGCGGACGCTTCGCACTGCCTCCCCCATTGAGTTTCGCTCAATAATGGTGCCGTACACAATGGTGGACACTGTGGAATCAGCTGTCTTTGACGTCCCAATCCCTACTCCCGAGATTCCCGCCCAGGCAGCGTGGCCACCGGGATTATTGTGGTGTGCCGCTACGCTATAAATCGCAAACCCAATGATTGGGGCGAAACATGCCCGTTCGCTGTCTCTGCCTACCAGGTTTGCTCGTTCTTGTTTGGTAAAGGCTGACCGCGCGTCTGGCACACCGGGGATTGCTTTGCTTGATGTGGCACAATGCGATAGTGTGCAATCCTTATCAAGCCATTCCGCATTGAGGACTTTCAGGTATTTTTCGACCGCCTCCCCTACCGCTTGGTCGACCACTGGGCCGGCGGTTTCTTGCTTTTGGTACACGGGGTTAATGGCCTGCTCGTAGGGGTCGTTATAGATAGTGAGAATGGCGGCACACATGACTGCAACAAAGACAATGGCGCTCAGCGCCACAAATTTATCCCAGTTGTGTCCTATTAATCTCATGGTCCGTCCCACATTGTTGGTAATGCTACGTGCGACCCTACCCGGGACAGCACACTGGCACCATCTCTGAAACCGAACCGGGGGTAATGATTCGAAAATCTGATCCCATGGGTGACGCCGGCAGGCTGTTGGGGAACCTCAGGTGCTACCTTCGGGTTTTCTTGCTTCCCACACCACACCCCCATCTGACACTTAGTATCGAATGACAGCGATAAGTTTTACCCCCTAAGGGTGGGGGTTATGGGCGCGTACCCAGACATGAGAAAGCGGGTAGCGTACATGTGATACGGTGTGAGGAACACGCGTAACTGGCTTGTCGACGCTTAGAAATGCGGCGTCGAAATAGCGAAAAACGTCAGGCTGCGGCGGGGGTTGCGGAGATAATAGCGGGGGTGAACAGGCCACCGACAACGATGACTCCAAGGGCAACAGCGGTGGCAACCAGACCGGAAATAATGGTTTTTCTCATACCGCGCATTGTATACATTAAACCAGATTTCAACAGCAAAAACACCCCCACCCTACCGGTTAACTTGGGGTTATCCGTTATGGGTGAGGGTGGTAATTTATCACGCTCTTATCTACCCAAGGCAGCGTAGCACTGCATGCGCGTGCGCCCACTGCCCTAGTAGTGGCTGGGTTAGCTGTTCTCGTTCGAGTCAGCCTTACCGGTGAGCTTCTCCCGCAGGGCCTTCAGTTGTTCTTCAGAAGCCAGGGAGTTACCGGAGGTCACCTCGGCGGCGGCCTCACCAGCAGTCTCGGAGGAGTAGTTACCACCACCGGTGGCGGATTCGCCGGCGGCAGCTGCCTCGGCAGCGGCAATCCGGTTCCGCTCAATCTGGGCGGTGTGCAGCTGGAAGCGGCGCTCCGACTCAGCGTAGCGGGCTTCCCAAGCCTGACGTTGCTCGTCGAAGCCTTCAAGCCACTCGTTGGTCTCGGGGTCGAAACCTTCGGGGAAGATGTAGTTGCCCTGCTCGTCGTAGGAGTCGGCCATGCCGTACTTCGACGGGTCGAACTCTTCGGTGTAGTCCTCGTCGGCCTGCTTCAGCGACAGGGAGATCCGGCGGCGCTCCAGGTCGATGTCGATGACCTTCACCATGGCGTCTTCGTTGGCGTTGACAACCTGATCCGGCACCTCAACGTGGCGCTGAGCCAATTCGGAGATGTGGACCAGGCCCTCGATGCCTTCTTCAACCCGCACGAATGCGCCGAACGGCACCAGCTTGGTGACCTTGCCGGGCACAATCTGGCCAACAGCGTGGGTGCGGGCGAAAACGCGCCACGGATCTTCCTGGGTTGCCTTGAGCGACAGGGATACCCGCTCGCGGTCCAGATCCACATCCAGCACCTCGACGGTTACTTCGTCGCCGACAGTAACAACCTCGGACGGGTGATCGATGTGCTTCCACGACAGCTCGGAAACGTGAACCAGGCCGTCGACCCCGCCCAGGTCTACGAAGGCACCAAAGTTGACGATGGAGGACACCACGCCCTTGCGCACCTGGCCCTTTTGCAGCTGGTGCAGGAATTCGGAACGCACCTCGGACTGGGTTTGCTCCAGCCAAGCCCGGCGCGACAGAACAACGTTGTTGCGTTGTTTGTCGAGTTCGATGATTTTGGCTTCGATTTGCTGGCCGATGTAGGGGTCAAGGTCGCGGACGCGGCGCATTTCGACGAGGGATGCGGGCAGGAAGCCGCGCAGTCCGATGTCGAGGATGAGGCCGCCTTTGACGACTTCGATGACGGTGCCAGTGACGGCTTCGTCTTTTTCTTTCAGCTCTTCGATAGCGCCCCATGCGCGTTCGTATTGTGCGCGCTTCTTGGAGAGGATCAGTCGGCCTTCTTTGTCTTCTTTGGTGAGGACGAGGGCGTCGATCTGATCGCCCACTTCGACGACTTCGTCTGGGTCGACGTCGTGTTTGATGGAGAGCTCGCGTACGGGGATGACGCCTTCGGTCTTGTATCCGATGTCGAGCAGGACCTCGTCGTGATCGACTTTCACCACGGTGCCTTCAACGATGTCGCCGTCGTTGAAGTATTTGATGGTGGCGTCGATGGCTGCGAGGAATTCCTCAGGGCTGCCAATGTCGTTAATGGCAACCTGGGGGGCTTTATTGGTGGGCATATGTTAGGTGCTCCAAATTGTGTGTAGGAATTGTTGATGGACAGTGGTTCATGTCTTTTAAAAGCAATGGTGATTCGTTGTTTTAATCTCACTTTGATGGGGTCCGCACTCTCCTACCGCAGTGGGGTTCCATCGTAGTAACGACATGCTTTTGCTACTTTACCGGGTTTGCCCAGCTAGAGCAAATAGATTGGTGGTTTTCTTTTTGGTGGGTTAGTGGGCTGCGGCGTCCCAGTTGGAGCCGTGGCCGGTGGAGACTTCGAGGGGGACTTTGAGGGTGATTGCGTTGTCCATTTCGTGTTCGATGAGTTTTTTGACTGTGGTGAGTTCGCCGGGGGCGATTTCGACGACGAGTTCGTCGTGGACTTGGAGGAGGACGCGGGATTTGGCGTTGGTTTTTTTGAGTTCGTGGTGGATGCGGAGCATGGCGATTTTGATGATGTCGGCGGCGGTGCCTTGGATGGGGGCGTTGAGGGCGGCGCGTTCGGCGTTTTCGCGGGTGGCGCGGTTGGTGGAGGTGAGTTCGGGGAGGTAGCGGCGGCGGTCGAAGAGGGTGGCGGTGTAGCCGTCTTTGCGGGCTTGGGTGACTACGGTGTCGAGGTAGTGTTTGACGCCGCCGAATCGGTGGAAGTAGTTTTCCATGATTTGTTTGGCTTCTCCGGCTGGGATGTTGAGTTGTTGGGAGAGTCCGAAGGCGGAGAGGCCGTAGACGAGTCCGTAGGAGAGGGTTTTGACTTTGCGGCGGAGTTCGGGGGTGACGCCGCTGGGTGGGACGTCGAAGACTTTTGCGCCGACGTAGTTGTGGAGGTCTTCGCCGTTGTTGTAGGCGGTGATGAGGCCGGGGTCGTTGGAGAGGTGGGCCATGACGCGCATTTCGATTTGGGAGTAGTCGGCGGTGAGGAGGGTTTCGTAGTTGGTGCCGACGGTGAAGGCGGAGCGGATTTTTTTGCCGGCTGGGGTGCGGATGGGGATGTTTTGGAGGTTGGGGTCGGTGGAGGAGAGTCGGCCGGTGGAGGTCATGGTTTGTTGGAAGGTGGTGTGGATGCGGCCGTCGTCGCCTACGGCTTTGATGAGTCCTTCGAGGGTGGTTTTCATTTTTTGGTATTCGCGGTGTGCGAGGAGGTGGTTGAGGAATTCGTGGGGGTGGTTGGCGGCGAGGGTTTCGATTTCTTTGGCGGCGGTGGAGTATCCGGTTTTGATTTTTTTGGTTTTGGGGAGGCCGAGGGTTTCGAAGAGGACGACTTGGAGTTGTTTGGGTGAGGTGAGGAGGAGGTTGGGGTCGCCGGCGATGGTGCGGGCTGCGGTTTCTTCTTGGGTGACGAGGTTGGTGAAGGTGTCGAGTTGTTCTTCGAGGGTGGGGATGTCGACGGCGATGCCGGTGGCTTCCATTTCGGCGAGGATGGTGGTGAGGGGGAGTTCGAGGTCGAGGTAGAGTTCGAGTTCGTTGATGGTGGCGAGTTTGGTGGGGAGGGTGGCTGCGAGTTCTAGGATGGCGGCGGCTGCGGTGATGAGGGTGTTGGTGTTGGTGATGTCGAGGAGTGAGAGTTGGCCGGTTTCGGTGATTTCGAGGGTTCGGTGGAGGTGGCGTTGGTAGGTGGTTTTGAGGTCGTAGGTGCGTTGGCCGGGGTTGAGGAGGTAGGCGGCGAGGGCGGTGTCGTGGGCGATGCCGCCAAGGGTGATGCCGCGGCCGGCGAGCATGTGGTAGGTGGTTTTGGCGTCGTGGAGGAATTTGGGTTGAGTGGATTGGAGGTAGTCGGCGAGTGCTTTGTCGTCTTTGGGGTTGAGGTCGGCAAAGTTGCCGGCGATGGCGTGGTGGTTTTGATCGATGATGGCGAAGGATTCGGCGTCGCCTGTTACGGGGGTGCCGCGGCCGGTGATGTGGACGGCCATGGCTTCGGTTGGGTGTTGTTTGAGCCACTTTGCGACGCCTATGGTGTCGATGGTGGTGGGGGTTTGTGGTGGTGTTGTGGTGGTGGCCATGGTGGCGCCGCGGGCTTTGAGGATTTTGGTGCGGAGGGTGGTGCCGAATTCGAGGTTGTTGAAGTCTTCGGTGAGGGTTTCGGTGTTGACGGGTTGGAGTTTGAGTTCTGGGGGTGTGTGGGTGAGGTCAAGGTTTTTGACCATTTCGGTGAGTTGTCGGTTGAGTTTTACTTGGTCGATGCGTTCCCTGAGGTTGGTGCCGACGACGCCTTTGATGGTGTCGGCGTTGTTGAGGAGGTTGGTGAGGTTTCCGTGTTGGACAATCCACTTGGTGGCGGTTTTTTCGCCTACTTTTGGTACGGAGGGGAGGTTGTCGGATGGGTCGCCGCGGAGGGCTGCGAAGTCTGGGTATTGTTCTGGTGTGAGTCCGTATTTGTCTTGTACCGCTTGGGGGGTGAAGCGGTGCATGACGGATACGCCTTTCATTGGGTAGAGGACTGTGGTGGTGTTGTTGACGAGTTGGAGGGAGTCTCGGTCGCCGGTGACGATGAGGGTTTCGAATCCTAGGGGTTGGGCTGTGGTGGCGAGGGTGGCGATGATGTCGTCGGCTTCGTAGTTGGGTTTTTCGATGGTGGTGATGCCGAGTGCGGTGAGGAGGTTTTTGAGGATGGGGATTTGGCTGATGAATTCGGGGGGTGTTTCGTCGCGTTGGGCTTTGTAGTCGGGGAACATTTCGGTGCGGAAGGTGGTGCGTCCGACGTCGAAGGCGACTGCTACGTGGGTGGGTTGTTCGTCGTGAAGCAGGGTGGCGAGCATGGAGAGGAACCCGTATATGGCGTTGGTTGCTTGGCCTGTGCTGGTGGTGAATTTTTCGGTGGGGAGGGCGTAGAATGCGCGGAAGGCCATGGAATGTCCGTCGATGAGCATGAGGCGGTTTTTCTCGTCAGTCACAGTGCCACAGTGTAGCGGACGGTGGGGACATTTCGGCCGGATGGTGGCTGTGAACAGGAAATTTCGTGGCTGGGGTGTTTTGGGTTATTATTTCTTTTGCGCCCCAGTAGCCCAATTGGCAGAGGCAACGGATTCAAAACCCGTCCAGTGTGAGTTCGAGTCTCACCTGGGGCACTTTTTGTTCCCTCACTGTTATTAATAGTGGGGGTTTTGTTTATGGGGTGGATGGAATAGTTTCATGTGTCGTCAAATTTGGTAGTAGGATCTACTGCTCGATGCCATGGACACAAATAGAGCCCCCGCCCGGCGCGTTGTTGAGTTTGGGCAAGTGGAGGGTTGGGGCGGGGTTTTAGTGCGGGTTGCTGGTGTTTGCTTCGGGGAAGCCGCATCCTTCGCGGAGTGATTTTAGTTCTTGGTGGATGTTTTGTAGGTCTGTTTGGATTCTGTGTACTGGGGTTTTGGGTTTTGTGGTACCGAAGAGTAGTACGGCGTTGAGTTCGAAGATGTCGCTGTAGTGGGTTGGTTTTTTGTACCCGTCGGTGTAGCTGATTTTGATTGTGGTTTTGGCGGGGATGCCTTCTGCGGAGACGTCGAATTTGCCGTCTTCTTTGGGGAACCAGAGCAGCATTGTTATTTCGTAGCCTGGGACCCAGGTTTGGATTGGTTCGCCAAGGAGTCGTTGTCGGATGATGTTGAGTGGGTTTTGGTGCCATGCTGGGGTTTTTGTTGGGGTAGTGGTTTCTTTGGGGGGTGTTTTGGGGAGGTCGGGAAGAAATTCAAATTTTACATTGTGGGCAATTGTTTGCCCTGGGTTGGAGATTACTAACTCTGCGCAGAAATAAGGGTCTTCGGCCATGCGTAGGTGGGCTTGCATCATTGGCCGGATTCTCTGCTTCTCGAATTCTCTCGTCTGGCGAAACGTCAAGATGGCGGTAATTAATGTTCCAAAGGCAAAGGCCGCCAGGATAATGTTCATAATCTGACTAAAATCCATGCCGTAATGGTAGATCATTTTCTCAAATAAGTAATGGTGAGATTTATTCAATGCCGCTTGGGCTAGGAATGATGTGACTGAGGCGTTTTGGGCTA
>CAJZGD010000035.1 GCA_915275065.1 uncultured Corynebacterium sp.
CGCTTCGGCGGGGTTTTCGACATTCAATACGGCTCATGTTGAACATATTCAGGCATGTACCGTTACTGAAGACCTCACCGAGATCAACATCGACAAGCAAAAACAGGAATAATAGCAGATATGGAAAAACCCGTAACCACTACACAACGGCTAGCAGTACCTGGCCCCTCACCAGAAATGGAGGCGCTCAGACGCACTGAACTACGACGGTATAAAGCCTTAGCCACTGGATTGCTACTCATTGCCGCCGTAATATTTTTTGGATGCCGTTGGTTGGAAGCACACGGACAAGTCGGTGCTTGGGTTGGTTTTGTTCGTGCTGCAGCTGAAGCCGGGATGGTTGGTGGCCTGGCCGACTGGTTTGCCGTGACCGCACTCTTTCGCTACCCCCTGGGGCTGAAAATACCCCACACTGCCATTATCCGACGCAAAAAAGACCAAGTGGGTGAAGCCCTCAGTGGTTTCGTTGGCGATAACTTCCTCAATGCAGAACTTATCACCGAAAAAGTTTCCAAAGCCGAAGTGCCAGAGCGTATTGCCAAATGGCTTGTTGAACCAGAGAATGCGGAAAAAGTATCCCGGGAAGTCGGTAAATTCGTAGCCAATGCGGTCAACGCCCTTGACCCTAAAGACGCAGAAGCCGTCATCCGAGCCTCACTCATTGAGAAACTCTCCAAACCAGAATGGGGGCCGCCACTGGGTCGAGTCTTGCAAAAACTTGTTGACGGCGGCCAAATCGAACCCCTGGTCGACCAGTTTGTTGCCTGGATGCATAAAAAAGCGCTCACCTCGGAAGAATTCATCACCCGAGTGCTCGACGACCGTGCCCCAATCTGGGCCCCCCGCTTTGTCAACGAACTCGTTGGTGACCGGGTATACCGTGAGCTCATCACCTGGACGGCCGCGGTTAATGCCAATAAAAATCATGAGGCCCGCCACGCCATTCGCCGATTCATCAACCAATTCATTGATGACCTGCAGCATGATCCCACCATGATCGCCCGCGTCGAGGAAATCAAAACTGATATCATGAATTCCTCCGCTGTGCATGATGCCGCCGGAACTCTTTGGAACAGCGCCCGTGATGGTTTGATATCCGCAGCCCGCGATGAGCAGTCCGTGCTCCGACGCAAAATTGTAGAACTATCCATGACGTGGGGAGAAAAACTCCAAACGGATGACGAGTTACGCCACTCTGTGGACCAACGAATCACTGGTGCAGCGGCCTTCCTTGCCGATAACTATGCGGACGAAGTAACCAGCATTATCTCCGAAACCATTGAACGGTGGGACGCTGATGAGGCAAGCGATAAAATTGAACTCATGGTGGGTAAAGATTTGCAGTATATTCGCCTTAATGGCACTATCGTGGGAGCATTGGCAGGTCTTGCTATTTACACCGTTTCGTACCTACTCTTCACAATCTCCCCGTTGTAACCCAAAATAACCCGTAGAACCATCAATATTGCAGGGAATAAAAACTGTTGCCATGAACATTGAAAGCATCCTTAACCAAGCAATTCTATTCGGCTATTGGCTCATAGCGATCTTCGCGCTCATTGGGGCGCTACTGGCAGCCACTACTCGTGAAGATGCGTTCACTGTCGCTGAACGTCAAGGAAAATTAGCATGGGTTGGATTGCTTCTTCTATCAGCATTAGCCATAGCTATTGCCATGCCATTCCTCTCATGGATTGGTATAGTCATCACCGGATTGTATTGGTTCGATGTGCGGCCACAAATTAACGACATTCTGAGCGGAAATTACGGATGGTAGTCAGCATAAACACTGGTGAATGCCGCGCATGAAAATCTATCGCACATTCCTCACCCCCCAGCCGGAAGAAATCATTGCGGCGTGCGCTGCCGGCCATAGCGTCTGCGTGCCCCCCAACATGTTGGATTTTGCCACAGGTGACGTTGCCAGTTTTGCTGGCTACCCCACCGGTAACCACCATCAACTCGTCAAAGCCAGCGAAGCCCGACTAGCGGCACAACAAGGCGCACGGCTCATTATCGCTGTCCCCAGCATCATATCTGGCACCATGGCTGGAACATCCAATGATGCTCATGAATCACTCATGGCTGAAATTGTGTTACTACGAGAAGCCGTGCCGTATCCAACCACTCTAGCCATCGTGGTAGACACCCAAGCGCTCGATGATGCCCAAGCCCTCGCATTAGCCACTGTTGCTAAAAACAGTGGTGCCGATGCCATCTGCACCGGTGTGACAGAATCCCGACCCCACACCCACCCAGTATTAGCCTCAGTGCTTCCAATCATTGCCATTGGGCAAAGCCCCACATGCGCCCAGGATGCCATGATATGGCTCAACACTAACACCAATCCAGCAGAACGCAGCTAGTCCGTTCCCCTTCAACTACCCAGCCCTAATCCCAACCCCACAAGCTTATGGTTTGTGGTGCCCGGCGCGCAGGAACCACAAACCATGACTTTATTATGCTTGGTTATTGCGTTGGCATTGATTCGGAAGCCGCCGACAACTTCACGTTTTGGCCGCTCATTTTAATCCGCAGCCCACCATCAATAACCGTCACCTCATCGGTGGCCATGCCATTGGTGTTCACCTTGGAAATGTTCTCATTCAGGCCCTTCGACACGGTTTCCGTCACTTCGGACGGCAATGCAAAACCAAATAATGCTGTGTTTACCGCGTCAAAACCCAAATTGCCATCCTGTACCTTAGGCTTCAGCGTTAACGTGGCCGCCCCATTGGTGAACTCCACATCAATCGTGGAATTCTGTGGGTTACTTGTCACCTTGGTCACCTTCACCACCTGCTGCAAAAGCCCCTGTAGATTCGCCTTCAAATCAGATGCATCTGTGTCACCTGACGTATCCTGTTGCGCTACAGCTGATTGCACCATCGCCAGCAAGAAAGCATCATCCGGTTCTACCTCCAGTGTCATGGTGCGGGCGGTGGGATTCTCCGAATCTAACAGTGATAACCCATCGGCAACCATGCGGGTCTTGGGTACCCCAGTGATTTCACTAATGGTGGAATCGGCATTCTTTTTGATGTTTATCGTTGATGGGGTATCCAGTTCAACGTGAGGAATCTCCCCTTTCACCAGGCCCAACAATAAGGGCGATAGGCCAAATGAGATTTTGGGCTTCTCTTTTTGCTCCGATGAGGTTTGGGTGTCTTGTGCCGCCAAGGCCTGGACTACCTGGTTACCAATAAACCAGCGCAGCCCAAACTCTGCGACTAACAGTAAAACTGCTATCCCAATGATTATTGTTAGGAGGATTGTCCCAGCAGATGAACGTTGTTTCATAACCATCTAGTGTGGCTGATAAACCTTGAATGTGCCACAATTGGTGCCGAAAGATCACAAAAAAGCTGTTGTCTCCGGCGCAACCACCGACCAAGGGACAGTTAAAACGTTGTCCCGAAGCAGCCGTGGCCGTGTGATCGGCAGGTGTTCACGTAATAGCTTTTGGGTTTCCCGCCACCGGATTCGCGGCCCAAATGCGGCCAAACCATTGGTTTTGTCCCAACAGTCGTCGCAAAGCCGCAATAATGAATGAATTTTCTGTCCTGGTACATTTCGGTGGATCAGTATTTTAGGTAACCGTTCCGCCACATCTGAGGGTTTCGCCACATCCCACGGTTGCCACGCCAATGTGAGCGACACCGGACCTTGCCGATTGAGCAGCACCCAACTAGCCCGCCTACCTAACTCATCGCATGTTCCCTCAATGAAAACCCCACCCGGTGCCAGCCGGCTACACACCATGCGCCACGCATCCGGCACCTGCGCCACATCGTATTGCCGCAGCACATTAAAAGCCCGCACCAAGTGGGGTTGGTAGCCCGCCAGCTCAAACCCACCCCGCTCAAACCGTACCCCATCCCGTGGCGGCAATACCCGGCTGGGATCAATCTCTAACCCAACCACCGATACGTGTGGGTTCATACGGCGCAACCACCACGCCCATTCACACGTAGTGGTGTAACTGTCCCCATACCCCACATCAATAGCCAACGGTACCGCAACCGCATGCGGACGTAGTTTTTGGCGCAGCTCAGGATGATAAAAAACCCACCGGTCGACCTTCCGCAGCCGGTTAAAACCAGTCGTGCCGCGGGTGATGGTCCCAATGGGCTGTCGTGAATGACGGCGAAACTGTGCGCGCTGATTATGCCCATGATTCGCCATAAAATCTACAAAAAATTAGTGTGACGCCACCCAGTCGGAAGTGATGGCACCCTCGTTGCCAAACAGTTCGCCTAGCGCCTCAGCCACCTTCGGCTCGATAGCCGGCCCCATGAAAGGAATATTGACCGTGACCTCATTCGCATATTCGAGAGTCGTTTCGTCACCACTGCCAGACAGGTTGATGGTGCCCTTGAAATCTACCGGTGTCCCCTTGACGTCGGCAGTGTACGACAACGCAGCGGTTTCCCCAGTCAGCGGCCCCACCGTGACTACCCGCTTCACTTTAAGCGCCTGACTGATCATCGAACGTACAGCCTCCGGCAAAATCTCCAGCGGCAACACCTCATACAGGGTGATTTCCGCGCCACCGTCTGTAGGCACAAATTCATGCACCTCGCCAGGCTCAGGGGACAGAGTAGCAGCCACATGCGCCCAATATTCTTCGGTGGTCAGAGCAGCATGCACCGATTGAGCTGGATGTTTAATGGTTACAGTATTCGAACTACGCGTAGTCATGCATACAGATTACCCTTAATATGGTGACTATGCTCATGGAACCCTTATTACAGCTTTTCGACGCCCATGTTCGCGGCGTCGTTGAGAAGCGCGATGACGTACAACTCGTCGATACCACTTTTGCCCAACTCACCACCCTCCACCTTGGAGGGCGGCCCGCCCACACACTGCGCTGCACCACCCGCGATGCGGTTGTTGATATTGTGAAACTCCTCGACAGGCACAATATTCCACTCCTCGTCGTTGGTGGCGGCTCCAACCTTGTCATCGCCGACGGCGATATTCCCCTCATCGCGGTCATTGTTGCCTGTGACGAAATCTACCTGGACAAAGAAACCGGTGAGCTTGAGGCCGACGCCGGTGCCGTGTGGGACACAGTTGTTTGCCTCTCTGTCGACCAAGGCATGGGTGGCATTGAATGCCTCTCCGGCATACCCGGTAGTGCTGGCGCCACCCCCGTGCAGAATGTTGGGGCATACGGTGTGGAAATCGCCGATGTCCTCACCGAGGTGGAGCTTTACCGCCGTGACACCGGGGCCCGGGAATGGGTGCGCTCCGCCGACCTGGAACTTTCCTACCGCTACTCCAACCTGAAATTCACCAACAAAGCCGTCGTGTTAGGCATTCGACTCCGGCTACGAAATGATGGGTTATCGGCACCACTACGGTTCGGGGAACTCGCCCGGGTTCTGAACGTATCCGTGAACGAAATCGAAGCACGCAGGCTCGCCACCACTGTTCGTGCTGAGGTTCTCCGGTTACGGAAAAAGAAAGGCATGGTTTACAACCCTGAAGATCACGATACGTGGTCTGCCGGCTCGTTTTTTACCAACCCCATTGTTTCCCCAGAGGTCGCCCAACACGTTCGTGATGTCGTCGAAAAGCTCCACGGCGCAGACGATGCTGCCGCCATGCCGTGCTTTGATGCTAGCGGCGGGCGGAAAAAACTCTCCGCCGCCTGGCTCATCGAACGCGCCGGCTACCCCAAGGGCTACCCCGAAGACGGCGCCGCGCGGCTTTCCACGAAACACACCCTTGCACTCACGAATCGTGGTGCCGCAACCACCGAAGACCTGGTAGAGCTCGCCCGTACTGTGCGTAATGGGGTGGAAAAAACCTTCGGTGTGAGTCTTGTCCCCGAACCGGTGTGGGTGGGTGTTAGTTTATAAACTTGCTGATCAGTTCGGCCTGGACTTCGCGCCGCCGAATTTTGCCCATTTGGTCCCGTGGCATGTCTTCAAAGTGGTAGAACGTGCGTGGCACCTTGTAGCGAGTCAACCGGTCGCGACAAAACTCTTTCAACCCCTCTGGGTCCAATGCCGCGCCGGGGCCGAGCGTGATGGCGGCCACCACGGATTCTGACCCGTCTTTGCGCGGCATGCCCACTACGGCGCAGTCGGTAATATCCGGGTGCGAAAGCAGTACTTCTTCCACTTCTAGTGGGTGCACATTGAAACCACCGGTGATAATGACTTCTTTAATGCGCGCTACTAGGCGGATAAATCCGTCTTCTTCCATGATGCCCACGTCACCGGTGCGGTACCAGCCGTGGTGGAATGCTTTTTCGGTGGCTTCTGGGTTGTTCAAGTATCCGGCGAATACTTGTGGCCCCCGGACCAGCACTTCGCCTTCTTGCCCGTCGGGCATAGTCTCATCCAAGTTTTTGGGGTTACCGATTCGTACTTCTGTGTCTGGGAATGGGATGCCCACATAGCCGGGTCGTCGATTGGAATTCATGGGGTTCCCCACAATGATGGGGGAGGTTTCGGTGAGGCCATAACCTTCTACTAGCAGCCCGCCGGTGAGTTTTTCCCACTGCTCTACTGTGTCCACTGGCAGTGTGGATGCCCCCGAGAAAGAATTCCGCACCCCGCTAATGGAAATGCTGTCGGCTTTCGCCGCGTCCACAATTTTCTGGTACAGCGTCGGCACCCCCGGAACCCATGTGGGGGTGCGTTTCTTCATGATCTGCATGATGAGTGGGATTTGCGGTGCCGGTAGGAGCATGATTTCGCCACCAATATAGACCGCCAGGTTCAGCACAATGGTGAGCCCATAGGCGTGGAAAAAAGGCAGCGCCCCCAGCAGTCGTTCTTCGTTGCCGAGATCTTTCACCCAGGCTTTGCCCTGTAATAAGTTGGCGAAGAGGCCACCGTGGGTAAGCTGTGCCCCTTTAGGATCTCCGGTTGTTCCCGAGGTGTATAGGATTACCGCGACGGATTTTGTAGTGACGTCAATGTTTGACACCACATCATCCCCGTTACCACCTAAAGCTGAGCTGATGAGCAGATCCCACGGGATAGAGTTGGGTGCGGGTGCGGTGAGTGCTTCTCGACGTTTGGTAATCATCGGTAGCGGTAGCCCTAGAATGAACTGTTTTGCTTTGGGCATTGCATCAATCATGTTCACTGACACAATGGTTTCCAGTGGGGTGGTGCGGCGTAGTTTTTCCAGGGTGGAAGCGGCTTTGTCCCATACGATAGCTACTCGTGCTGCATGGTCGTTGAAGGGTGATTCAAGTTCGTGGGCGGTGTAGAGCGGGTTGTGCTCGACCACGATTGCCCCTAATTTCAGGATTGCGAAATATGCGGCAACATGTTGCGGGCAATTGGGAAGCACAATGGCAACGCGATCTCCTGCCCGTACTCCTAAGGCGCGGAGGCCAGCGGCGGCAGACCGTACTTGTTTGTCTAGCTCACTGTAGGTTTGTGTGCGGCCAAAGAAATATGTGGCAGGCTTGTCCGCGTTGAGGGAAAGGTTATTATCGTAAATATCCAGCAGCGTGGTGTCTTCATAATCCAGCGAATGCGGTGTCCAGGGGCCATAAAAATCAAGCCAGGCTTTAGTCTCGTAAGCCTGTGGTTTCTGCGGAGTAGCGGTTTCCCCAGGTGTAGCTTTGGTCTCAGATTCGGCTGGTGTTGTGGGCGTCTCCTGGCTTTCCGTTTTTGGCGGTGCAGCCTCATGGCTTGGTGAATTGTGGGATGAGGGTTCATGTTTTGGCATTTGTGTCATCCTTAACGCTGCATGGATTATGGGTGATAGTTATGAGTAACGTGGTGCATCTCAACATAGGGTGGAGAATAACTACCACATGAAAATATGTAGTTAGAAGCATACCCCACAACGTGAGCATTTCCTTACGAAGCATTATGAAGTGTAGCGAAGCTACTGCACAATAATGATGGCTGCATTCTTGGCGGTAACCATAACCACAAATAATTTAGGCATCCAATAGAAAGCGAGAGTGGGGAAGAACTACACTGATAAATATGCGTGTTGCAATGATATCTATGCATACTTCTCCGCTGCAGCAACCAGGTATTGGTGATGCTGGTGGCATGAACGTTTACATTCTTAATGTGGCGATGCACTTGGCAAAACTGGGTGTTACGGTGGACATTTATACTCGGGCAACCCGCCCCAGTCAGGGGACAGTGGTGCAGCTCCGGCCAAATTTACGGGTTATCAATGTGGTTGCCGGGCCATACGAAGGGTTGAGCAAGGAAGAGCTATGCACGCAGCTGACAGCATTCGCCCGAGGTGTGCTGGAGTTCGTGCGGGAAAACCACATTGGTTACGACCTGGTGCATAGTCATTATTGGTTATCAGGCCAGGTGGGGTGGCTGATTCGGGATGTGTGGCAGGTCCCACTAGTGCATACTGCTCATACGCTGGCGGCGGTGAAAAATCACCACCGGTCATTGACTGATACCCCGGAATCGGAGGCGCGGCGCATCTGCGAACAACAATTAGTTGATAATGCAAACCTGTTAGTGGTGAATACGCTGGAGGAGTCCAATGACTTGGTGCATCATTATGATGCCCAAACTGCCAAAATACGGATGATGACTCCAGGCACGGACACGGAACTATTTACCCCAGGCACAGAGCGAAACACAGAGCGGGCCCGGCGCGAATTGGGAATCCCGCTATGCGCAAAAGTAGTGGCGTTTGTGGGCCGGCTACAAGAATTTAAGGGCCCACAAGTGTTGATTCGGGCGACGGAACGGTTGGTGGCGCGTGATCCGAATCGAAACTTGAAAGTATTGATTTGTGGTGGGGCTTCGGGCGCTGGGGCCGCGTTGGAAAATTACATTGGGCTGGTGCACGAATTGGGGTTGGAGCATCGAGTCAGATTTTTGGATCCCCGGCCGCCGGAGGAGCTGGTGGAGATTTATCGAGCGGCCGATATTGTTGCGGCGCCCAGCTATAACGAATCGTTCGGGCTGGTAGTGATTGAAGCGCAGGCATCCGGCACTCCGGTCGTTGCGGCTGGGGTGGGCGGGCTGCCGATTGTGGTGGCGGATGGGGAAACCGGCATTCTTGTTGACGGGCATGACCCAGATGATTGGGCTGATGCTATTTCCCGCATGCTTGACGACGACGCCATGCGGTTGGCAATGGCCGAACGGGCAGTAGCCCATGCCGCCCAGTTCTCTTGGCAGTCATCAGCAGCGGCACTGGTGCAAATCTATCAGGAAGCACTAGCCGGTGTGAACAGCCCTAGTGGGCCACCAGCTGAGTGATACGTCGGGCTACTCGGGTGGGGGCCAGGCGGCGGGCATAATAAAACACGGTGTCCGTTGCAGAAACCCCATAATGGAGTTTTCCCGCTTGCCATCGGTTACGGGGGTGAATTGCCTGCCACACACGGTGGGCAACCTGGTCAGGGGTGATATGGACGCCAAGTCGTTTGATGGAACCGGCGGTGGCATTATCGGACAGGCCAGTTTTAGCCCATAGGGGCCACAAGGCGATGACCCGAATACGATGCTTCGCCCACTCTAAACTGAGTGCTTCGGTAAGTCCGGCAACGAAAAATTTAGTGGCGGAGTAAACAGCGATGGTAGGCTGGCCGAAAATTGCCGAAGCAGAACCCACATTAACAAGAGTGCTGCCAGGCCTGAGATGCCGGAGTGCTGCATGTGCGCCGAGTGCTACACCAGTACAGTTCACGGAAATTTGGTGTTCGATGGCTGTAGGTGAAATATCGGCGATACCACCGGAGGTGAGCACACCAGCATTATTCACTACAACAGTAATGGTGCGGGTGGGGGAGTGGGCGGCAAAATCCGCCAGGGCGGTCTCCCATGACTGGGCGTCAGTGACATCAAGAACACCAGTAATAAGATTTGGATGGACGTAATCGAAGGTATCAATATCGTAGGCGCCGACGATCCAACCCCGGTCGAGGAAGAGTTCGGCAATTGCCCGCCCGATTCCGCGGGCCGCGCCGGAGATGAAAATGGTGGACATGATCCCCAGCGTAGGCTGAGAGCATGAGCGATACCACCATGATGCAGGTTATAAATCCCCGTACCGGAGATGTGTGCGCCACAGTGCCGGCATACTCCGCAGCAAAAACCCTGAAAGCAATCCAGGATGCCCGTGCCGCCCAGGCCGGGTGGGCGGCCCGACCGGTGGTGGAGCGGGCAAAAATCCTCATGCGGATTCATGATGCGGTATTGCACCGCCGTGATGAGCTGTTGGACATCATCCAATTGGAGACTGGGAAGAATCGGACAAGTGCATTAGATGAAGTGATGGACGTTGCTATCAACGCCCGATATTATGCTCGGCATGCGGCACGGTTGTTACGGCCACGGCAGGTGCGGGGAGCGTTACCGCTGTTGACTCGCACAACCGTGGTGCGGGATCCACGGGGAGTTGTGGGGATTATCGCCCCATGGAATTATCCGCTGACCCTCACACTATCCGACGCTTTACCAGCACTGGTGGCAGGCAACACAGTAGTGGTAAAACCGGATGCACAAACCCCACTATCAGCCCTCTTGGGGGAACAAATTATCCAGGCAGCAGGAATACCGCCAAATGTGTTCCAAGTATTACCGGGCACGGGTGCGGTGGTGGGGGCGGTGATAACCGAAAGCGCGGATTATGTCATGTTCACTGGATCCACCGCCACGGGGCAACAATTAGCGGAACGCACTGGGCGGCGACTTGTTGGATTCTCTGGGGAACTTGGTGGTAAAAACCCGATGATTGTGGCCCAGGACGCCAACATTCGTGACGCAGTGACCGGGGCAATTACCGGATGTTTCAGTAACTCGGGACAACTGTGCGTTTCCATCGAACGGATTTTAGTGGACAAAGCCATAGCCACCCGGTTTACGAATCACCTGGTAAACCGCGTCGAAAAGCTCAATATTGGGACCGGCGGGTGGGCGGAAGACATGGGGTCGTTAATCTCTCCGGCTCACGTTACTCACGTGTGCCAACTTGTTGACGACGCGTTAAGCCGTGGCGCAACCCTGCTCACCGGTGGGCCGCGACCGGACCTGGGGCCAAGCTTCCTGGCGCCTGTGCTACTGGCCAATGTGCCGCCCGAAGCCAAACTCTACCGGGAGGAAGTATTTGGCCCGGTCGCATACATAGAAATTGTCAATAGTGAAACCGAGGCCATTGCCAAAGCCAACGACTCCAACTATGGCCTTGCCGCCAGCATATTTGCCAAACCTGCGACAGCGCGACGTATCGCCCGTCAATTACATGCAGGCAGCGTCAATATCAATGAAGGTTTCGCCGCCACATTCGGATCTGTTGCCGCACCCATGGGTGGCATGAAACACAGTGGCATGGGGCGCCGACACGGTGTGACCGGATTGTTGAAATACACCGAGCCAAAAACCATTGCCGAACAACGCATCATGCCCATCGCTGGGCCACGGCTGCTACCCCGCCGACTCTATGCGGCCACCATGACCAAAGTCTTACGGATAGGAAAACATTTTCTGTAACCAATACGAACCCCATCCGCTGATGATATGAAACCCATCCCACCGACGGGGGCACCCATTTTATTACGAATACCACCATGTGCTATCAGGTATTTATTAGCTTTATGTAGGGTATAGGTGTACCCTGATCGAAATCACACAAAAACACACAAAGTGAGGTAAACACCATGGCGCAGCAACGCTCGGAGGTGGTTGTACTCATCGGTACTGGATCCATCGGCCAAGCCATTGCCCGTAGAATAAGCGCCGGTAGAATACTCATCCTCGCCGACAGCGACCTCGACAACGCTGAACTAGCTGCACGGAGCCTCCTCCAAACTGGCTTCACCGCCGTTCCCACCACCGTCGACGTTACCTCCCGCGAATCCGTCCAAACCCTCTGCGACTTTGCCGTCAGCCAAGGACACCTCACCCACCTCATCCACACCGCCAGCGCCGCACCCACCCACACCACCGCCACCGAAATTCTCACCGCAGAACTCTACGGAACCGCCCTCATCCTCGAAAAATTCGGCGACGTCATCACCAACAGGGGAGCCGGCATCATCATTTCCTCCCACGCTGGACACCGACTCCCCGCACTCTACGCCGCTGAAGACCGACAACTCGCCATCACCCCCACCGAAAAACTCCTCAACCTCCCTATGCTGCGCTACATCACCGACCCGGTCCACGCCATGCAAATCGCCAAACGCGGAAACACCCTCCGAGTCCAAGCCGCCGCAATGACTTGGGGTGCCCGCGGCGCCCGCATCAACGTCATCTCACCCGGCATCATTATGACCCCCATGGCTCGCGAAGAATTCTCCGGACCAGCCGGCGGCACCTACCGAGAAATGATCGAAAAAAGCCCCGCCGGCCGTGCCGGAACCCCCGAAGAAATCGGCCAACTCGGCGCCTACCTATTGAGCCAAGACGCCAACTTCATCACCGGAGCCGACTTTCTCATCGACGGTGGCGTTACCTCCGCCTGGTTCTACGGTGGACTCCAGCGAAAACACACGTAAAAACCAATAAAGTGTAAGAAAGTCCACAATAAGTTTAATGTTCGGACGTGAAAATTGTGGCACACTTGGGTTATGGCTAACGGAAAACTAGTGCTGCTCCGGCACGGTCAAAGCGAGTGGAACGCCTCCAACCAATTCACCGGATGGGTTGACGTTGATCTAACCCCCCAAGGCGAGGCAGAAGCAAAACGTGGCGGAGAACTCCTCAAAGAAAAGGGCATCGTCCCCACCGTCGTTTACACCTCTTTGCTCCGCCGGGCTATCCGCACCGCAAACATCGCCCTAGACGAAGCAGACCTCCTCTGGATCCCCGTCATCCGCGATTGGCGTCTCAACGAACGCCACTATGGTGCACTGCAAGGACTCAACAAGGCAGAAACCAAAGAAAAATACGGCGATGACCAATTCATGGCATGGCGCCGCTCCTACGACACCCCGCCGCCAGCCATCGAAGAAGACAGCACCTACTCCCAGGCACACGACCCCCGCTACGCTGACCTCAGCGAAGTACCGGCAACCGAATGCCTGAAAGACGTAGTCATCCGCTTCGTACCCTACTTTGAAGAAGAAATCCTCCCCCGAGTCCTCGCCGGCGAAACCGTTCTCGTGGCAGCACACGGTAACTCCCTCCGTGCCCTCGTGAAGCACCTGGACAATATCTCCGACGCCGACATCGCCGAACTCAACATCCCCACCGGCATCCCCCTGGTATACGAACTCGACTCCGAAGGCAAAGTCCTCAACCCTGGCGGCACCTACCTCGACCCCGAAGCCGCAGCCGCCGGCGCAGCCGCAGTCGCAGCCCAAGGTGCAAAAAAGTAACACCTAAAAACCATCCGCCAACAATAAAATAAGACTGAAGGCGGGAGGCACACCAACAACAGTGCAGCCTCCCGCCTTAAGCATCCCGAAAAGCCACCACTGTTGCCGGATGCGGGCTCAATGCCGCTGGCGGCACCCCCTGGGCGTCGAAAAGTGCCGCACGTTCCCGTAAATGCCCAGCTAAAACCTCAAAGCACTCATCACCCATGAGTGCTCGCAGCTCCGCCTCACACGACTGCCATAACGGCAGCGCATTCTCATGACAAGCAGGAGCCGTTGTACAATACCAGTCAAAATCCTCCCCACCATTCCCCCAACCCCGACGCTCATACTCGGTAATGGTCGTACGTAAAATCTCCTCACCATCCGCACGCTCCTCCCACGCCTCCAACCGGCGCAACGGCAACTGCCAACACACCTCCGGCTTTACCACCGTCAAATCCTCCCCGGTAGCCACCGCCCACTGATGCAAAGCGCAACCCACCCCAGTAGGCCACCCCGGACGATTCGCAAAAATACATGCCCCATCCACTAATGCCGTCTTCAATGCCGGCTCGGGATTACCGTCCTCATCATCCAACTCATCCCACACCAACCAAGGCTCCACATCCGAAGCATCAGCCGTTGTTGGGTCCGCAAGAAACGCCGCAATTTCATCGGAACAAAACTGCCAAAACCGTCGAGGCATCCGCGACACAGCATCAAATAATTGATCCCGATCTGTCTCATCACATAAAAACGCACCATGATGACAGCACCCGACACTTGGCAAATCAGCTAAAATACCCCGACATGCGGGGGTACCAAACCCGCAGGAATAATGTGATTCTAACCACGTTAAATCAATAGAAAACACATGTTTTTCATCATTAGGATGAACAAACTCTAACCATTGCCGAGGAAAATCCGGCGCAAGCTCCTGACCAGCAAGAATGGAACGGGCGGCCGGAGAAGATTTTGGAAAACCAAGATATACAGTCTTTATGTCGGGGTGGTTCACAATTTAATACCGTAGACCGTCTAACCTTATTCTTGTGAGATTAGGTGTATTAGACGTGGGCAGCAACACGGTTCACCTCGTCGCAGTAGATGCGCGGCGGGGGGGGCCGCCGACACCCCTGAGCGACTGGAAAACTA
>CAJZGD010000036.1 GCA_915275065.1 uncultured Corynebacterium sp.
CACCCCCCGGAGTGCCGCAATGTTCACCGCCCCGGCCGTGGCGTAAATGAAGCACACCCCGATGAGCAGCATGGTGGATGCGGTCAAATTCACCAGCACAAACGTGCGCCCCGACGACATGCGGGCCCATGTGCCGGTCATCGCCAGCAGGCCATAGGACGGCAGCAGCATCACTTCGACAAACACGAAGAAGTTAAACAAATCGGCGGTCAAGAACCCGCCCATGCACCCCGCCAATAGCATCAGCGACAATGCCGGATAAAACCGGGCCTGGGTTTCCCCCACAATGATCGCAAACCAGTTCGCCACGAAAATCACCACCGAGGCGGTCACAATCATCAACGCCGCAAACTGGTCGCCGGCAAACGGGATCGCCACCCCACCCACATAGAGGCCCACCGAGTGGGCAATCGTCCCATGGGCCGCGGTGTAGCTAAACAACCACGCACCCGCAACCCCGGTAATCAGCGGGCCCACCAGGCTTAACGCATTCCGGGCCTGCCGCCACGGGGTGAGCACCGCCAACGCCATGAGCGCCAACGGTACCCCCAAAAACAGCGGCAAAACAGCTGGGGGAGTGAGTGGCTGCCCCGGAATCGGCCCCACCGCAGCCTGGGCGACAGTGACCGTTGCGGCCGTCATTACTTGCGACACCACCATGATCTAGTGCCCTTCCTTCCGCTGGGCCTCCTGGGCCCGTCGATAAGCAACCTGCTCCTGCTTCGCCGCCTGCGCATCAGCCGCCGCCAACTCCGCCATCGTTGTCGACCGGCCCAACGTCTGCAACGGCGAATCCTCATCCGCTACCGCATGCGCCGTCGTATCATCCGAACTCCCCAACCCGGACAGCGTCAACATGTACGTCGTGGTCGCCATCGCAATGACGATGGCCGTCAACACAAACGCCTGCGGCACCGGGTCGGCCGCATCCTGCAAATCCGTCAACGAGGGAAACGGCTCACCCCGCCACGTCGTGGTCCCCGTCGACATGATGAACAAGTTCGTGGCGTGACTGAAAAGCGTCATCCCCACAATAATCCGCAGCATGCTCCGCTGCATCACCAAATAAACGCCGCCACCAGCAAGAATGGCAATAGAAAGGGGAATGATCACGATAACTCCTCCGGCCCGGTCTTCGGCGCTTCTGATACTTTCGGTAACCCGCTCCCACCAGGACCACCACCGGGGTCGCCCCCGGGATCACCGGACGCCATGATCTGCGCAATATGCTTCGACGAATCCAATTTCAACAACGCCGCATCCCGCCGTGCCTGCGCCACAATCCGCTTATGCTCCGGGGTTTCCGGCGCCGGCTCATGCTGCGCGTCTACCCCCACCACCGGCGTCGATACCAACGGCGAATCCACCCGGGTGAAATTCAAATCCTCATACTCCATGCCCGGACGCAAATAACCACCCAACACATTCACCGCCATGCTCAACATGCCCAACACCGCCAAATACACGCCCAAATCAAAAATCATCGACGTGGTGAAATGCTGCCCCAAAAAATGCCCATGAATCGGGAACAAAAACGACCCCTTCATAAGGCCCAACACGCCGGAAAACACCGCAGTCATAATGCCGCACCCGGTAAGAATCACCGGCACATTCACCTTCGCCACCCGCTGATCGCGCGGATACGAGAAATACACCAGCATGAGCGCACCACCCGCCACCAACGCGGCAATAAACCCGCCACCAGGCGAATTATGGCCCCGCCAGAAAATCAGCGCACTCAACACCCCCAAAAACGGCAGCATAATCTTCAACAGCGTCTTCATCGGAATCGTATTCAACTCGGCATGCCCAATCGGCGCCGGATGCGTCCCCCGCATAAACGGGTACCGCGGCATCGACGTCACCACCGCCGCAATCACAATCGCCGCCATGCCCAACACGCTCAACTCGCCCATGGTGTCAAACGCGCGGAACTCCACCAAAATAGTATTCACCACATTATCGCCCTCGGTCACCTTCGGGCCGTTCTGCAAATACCACATGGCCAAATCGCTCCGATCATTCCGCCCCACCAACAGATACGAGCCCAAAAACGTCACAACCCCGAAACCCACGGCCACCACAATCGGCATGCTTTTCGACGCCGCAGACTTCCGATGCTCCGGGTGGAACCGCTCCGGCTGCTGGCGCACCACCAGCATCATAATGACCACCGTCAACGACTCCACCAAAAACTGGGTGAGCGCCACATCCGGGGCACCCAACATCAACACCTGCAATGTCACACCCACGCCGGCAACACCAATACCAGCCACCGCCGTCAACCGCTTCGGGGTGCGCACAATAATCACAACAGCCAAAACAATAATCGCCAACGGCAACAAGTCAGTCACCCGATCCGAACCGGGAACTCGCGGGCGCAACGCCACCCCATCCACGCCGCCCCCCAACAGGCCATTGATGCCCACAACCGCGCCGAACACAATAAACAACCCAAACAACAACGCGAGATGCCGCGCTGGGCTGAGCGTGTCCGCCATCCGGCCCAACGACTTCCCGGCAGCTGACAGCGACTGTAACCCCAGCTTGAGCAGGTGGTTCCCATCAACCGGCAAGAACTGGCGGTGCGTCACTGCCCGCCAAATCCGCTGCCGGTACCACACCCCCACAACCCCAAGAACCAACACCACCAGGGACAGCACAAACGGCGTATTCACCCCATGCCACAACGCAACATGCGCCCGCGGGTCGGTGTTTGTCATAGTAATCACGGCGGCATCAATCGGGCCCTCCACCACAGACGCCAACACCGCGAGCGGCACCGTCACCAACCCAGGAAGCGCGGCCGGGAACCACAGCAAGAACGGGGCCTCCCGCACCCCACTCATGTCCCGATCCCCATCAATAAACCCGTCGGCAATAATCCGGGCGGAATACGTAAACGTCAACAATGCTCCCACCGTGGCTGCCCCAAGCAGCACAACCACCCCAACATTATCCAACGGGGCCTGCTCAAAAGCAGTGAGCATGCTCTCCTTGGAAATAAACCCAAACGTGGGCGGCACCGCGGCCATTGCGGCACACGCAATCACCGTGGACGTGAACGTGAACGGCAACTGCCGCCACGAACTCCCCAACCGCTCAATATCCCGGGTACCAGTCTGATGATCCACCACCCCCACCAGCATGAACAACGATGACTTAAACAACCCATGGGCGATGGTGTGCACCAATGCGGCAGCCAACGCGAACGGTGTTCCCACCCCAATCGTCGCTACAATCCACCCCAAATGCGACACCGTCGAATAGGCGGTCAGCCGCTTCAAATCGGTCTGGCCAATAGCGAACAACGACGCCATGACCGCAGTCAACATGCCAATAGTAATCAGCAAATAATTCCACACCGCCACATCGTGGAACACCGTGGAAAACCGCAACAGCACATAAATACCGGCCTTCACCACGGCCGCAGCATGCAGAAACGCCGACACCGGGGTAATGGCTGCCATCGCCTCCGGCAACCAAAAATGGAACGGAAACTGGGCGGCCTTCGTAAACGCACTCACCGCAACCAACACCGCCAACGCGGCCGTCAGCCCCGGCTCATCCACCCAAAAACTCGAATGCAAAATCCCATGAATAGAAGTAGTGCCGGCCTGGGTGGCGGCAATACTCATGGCCACCAATAGTGTCAAACCACCAATGAACGTCAAAATCAATGTGCGCTGCGACCCCGCCTCACCGCCACGCCCACCAGACCGGGCAATAAGCATAAACGACGCCAGCGACACCAACTCCCAGGCGATGAACAGCAAAAACACGTCGTCGGCAAGCACCAGCAACAACACCGAAGCCATAAACGCTGTCATGAGCGTATAAAAATTCGTGGCGCCCGAACCTCGGGCCGGCAAATACGCGGCGGAATACAGGAACACCACCGCCCCAACAACCAACGCAAGCAGCGCAAAAATAGCGGACAAACCATCAAGCCGCACACTAAAACCAATATCCGCCAGCGCACCAGGCACCCACGGGTAGCTTATGGTAATAGGCTCCACCAACGCTCTGGGCAGCTCGCGGGCCAGAAGAACAGTGTCGGCAAGAGCCAGCATACCCAGCGGATATCCCGCCTTAGTGCCAATAATCTTCACCAAAATAGGGGAGAGGACAATCGCAACCGCTGCCACGCCAAGTACAATTATTAAGGACACAGACTTTTCACCCCCAGGACCTGTCACCAGGCTGGGTGGCACCACCGACCCGCATAAAACACATATGACAATCCGGGCGAGCGGCGCCTACTTTCATGTTTGAACGACAATAACATTTGTTAATCCTACCAGTCTGCCGCGGTGCGCCTCGCTGAGATTCCCTAAAGAAATGGTTACATTTCAAGGTATGAAACCCGGGCCCATCGTCGTTCGCCGCGCCATCGCCGCACTCATTGTGGCGCTCCCCGTGCTGGTAGGAGCCATATACTCCCTCATATCCGGCATCGACCCCGCCGACACATGGTCAGACAGCACCGCCCGCGCCGGGGCCCCAACCATTGTTGACGATTCCGTGCTTGTCGACGCCCGCCGCGCGACGGGTGAGGCCAGTTCCCAGGCCGGTCTGCTCACCGGCGGCACCAAGCAGCTTGTCGACGGGGTGGGCAAAATCACCGGCGGCACCGACGACATATCCACCGCCCTCACCAATGGTAAGGAGGGAACCCAAAAGCTTTCGGACGGCATGACCCAGCTGCAGGCCGCCACCGGGCAGATGGGGCAGGGCGCCACGAAGGTCGCCGACGGGGTGGAGACCGCCGTCAACCAGGTGACCGGGTTCGAAGCGGTGCGCGGCCAAATCGTGGTTGCTATTGACGGCTACCTGGAACGCATCAAGGACGCCCAAGACCCGGACACGGTGAAGCTCCGCGAGGATTTGGGAACCCTCCGGCAGCAGGCCACCACCTTCACCCTGGATGATACGACGAAATCCCAGCTAGAGGAGATGAAAACCGGGTCGCGGGAGATAGCACAACAATTATCGGAGCCCGGCCAGGCCTACCATGACGGCATTTACACCGCCACCAAGGGGGCGCAAGACCTCAACGCTGGCCTGGGGAAGGCCACCACCGACCTGGAAACCGCCCTGAAAAGCGTCGACGATTTGCGTACCGGTTCCGCCCGGATCGACACCATGGCCAAAAACACCCAGGTGAAAATCGGGGAAATCCAGCGGGCGCTACCGACGGCCCAATCCCACACTGATACCAACACCCGAACCCTGGCCCCAATGTATGCGGTGCTCATTGCCGCCGGGGTGCTCTTCGGTGCCACCATTCGCGGTAGCGGCCGAATCCACACCAAGGCAACACTGCTCACCGTGGTGGTGACGCTCGTCGGGTTGGCGGTCACCGCCAGCCTGCTGTGCCTCATGGTGGGTTTCGGCCTGGGTGCGGGGCAGGTGGCCGGCATCACCGCAATCACCCTGCTGTTGGGTATGATATCGATCCTCACGGGATCGCTCATGGTGCGGATTTTCGGCGGAATGTGGGGGCAGATCGCCGCCCTCATGACCGCGCTTGCGCAGGTAGGGATCGTGGGGTGGGCCTGGAACCTGGCCGCAACCACCGCAATCCCCACCGGTTGGCTTTTGGCCACCAGCCTCATGCCGTTGCACTACGCGACCTCGGGGCTGGTGGCCTTCGGTAATTCCGGCGGGTCAGCCAGCCACATCGGCATATCCCTCGGCGTCATGATTGCGCTGTGCGTATCGGGGCTGACCGGGCTGAAGTTGCTGCAACCCACCGTTGGGCGTCGCAAAGCGAGCTAATCGACGGGCTTTTCAGCCGGCGTCTTCGCCGCAATCCCGGTCTGCAACCACCGATACAGGCCGAAGCACACCGCGGCAAACACCACAATGCCCAAACCGTCGGCCACGCCGCCAAGATCCACAATGGCGAGCGGCTCTTCCTTATTAGCGGCAACGATAATGGCGGCGTAGATCACGCCCAGCAGGGATTCGCCCACCACCAAACCGGTGGCCAAAAGCGTGCCCATGCGGCGCAGCGACTCCGAATTTTCGTGCTTATCCGCCCACTTGTTGTACACCACGCCCAAAACCGCGCCAATGGGGATCACCAGGGTCAAACTGATCGGCAGGTACATGCCCATGCCCACCGCCAGTGGCGGCAAGAACCGCTTACCACCAGTGGTTTTCCGCAGAATCTCGTCAACAATGATGACGCCCACGCCAATCAGCGCGCCCAGGCCAAAAATGTTCCAATCCAACGAATTGCCGAAAATACCGTTCGCCACCGACGACAATAACGCCGCCTGCGGTGCGGCCAACGCGTCCGGGCCGGCACCTGGCATGCCATCAAACCCGAAGGCCTGCAGCATCACCTGCAATACCGGCGGAATCACAATCGACCCGAACACCACGCCAATAATCAACGCCACCTGCTGCCGCCACGGCGTAGCATTCACCAACTGGCCGGTCTTCAAATCCTGCAAATTGTCGTTCGAAATCGTGGCAATACCAAACACCACCGCCGCCGTGAACAGCGTGTACGCCACCAAGGCCGTGGCGTTCGTCTCATGCTCGTTCCCGGTCACCACCTTGATGAGCAGTGCCGAGGCCAACACCACGATGATGCCCACGCCCGAAATCGGCGAATTCGACGCACCAATCAACCCGGCCATGTAGCCGCACACGGCGGCCACCACCAGGCCGGTCACCAGCACAAACACCACGCTCAAAATCACCAATGTGGTGGTGTGGTGGGAAATATCCGAATCCTGCACAAACAAATACAGCAATAAGCCGGTGGGCACCATGCAGGCCAAAATCACGCCCATGACAATGTTGAAGGGGATGTCCCGCTCCGTCAATGGCACGGTTTCCCCAGACTTGCGGGCCTGCGACGATGCCAGCGAATCCTTAATGCCCTTGATGATGGGGCCAATGATCTTCACGAGCGTCCAAATGGCGGCCACGGTCATGGCGCCGGCACCCACAAACCGCACTTCCTGGCTGAATGTGGTTTTCACGATTTCGGAGATATCACCGGAGCCCATGGCGTCGGCGGAGAAGATCGGCAGCAGCACCCCGTAGGAGATGAGCAACCCCACGATCATGGCGATGCCGACACCCAACCCCACCAGGTGCCCCACACCAATGAGCGCCAGCGACAGCGACGTGGCCACGGTCGACGCCCCGCCAAACAGCGGGAACACCGTCTTGACGCTGCCGGCCACCACCTTGAGATACGACAAGAACTGGTAGCCTGCCGACGCCAGACTGCCCACGATAATGACCCGCAGGCCCACCTTGTTTTCCTTCTGGGCCTCGGCGTCGGCGTGATCGTCACCAACCTTTAACACCTCGGCCGCAGCCACCCCCTCGGGATACGGCAAATCCGAGCCGGTGATGAGGGCGCGGCGCAGTGGAATGGAATACATCACCCCCAATGTGCCGCCAACTGCGCAAATAATGGCGGTCGTCCAATAGGGGAACCCCGACCAAAACCCGATCATGACTAAACCAGGCAACACGAAAATAATGGCAGACAATGTGCCTGCCGCCGAGGCAATCGTTTGCACAATGTTATTCTCCTGGACCGAATGGTCCTGGAACTTCCGCAATATCGCCATGGAAATCACCGCGGCCGGAATCGAGGTGGCGAACGTTAACCCCACCTTCAACCCCAAATACACGTTTGCCGCGGTAAAGATCAATGTGATCAACCCGCCGAGAATAATCCCCCGGACGGTCAGCTCTTTGATGCCGCTTCTGGGCTTTGCTGGACCGGTAGCGCTTGTGGCGCCTGTGGGTGTCATTGCCAGGATCCTTTCTCTATCTATGTTCCGTACGGTTTTGTACGATCGTGACGGTTCTGTTTCATATGGGGCTGGTATGGGTTTTGCGCCATACTTTCGAGAATCCACCAGTAGTTCACCGGTGCGGCCCCATATGGTTTTGTGCGATCAGTTATTAAACATACTCGCATCTATATGTGATCTATTGTTTTTATGCAGAGAAATGTGACCAACGGAATAAAATAGGCGCGCTTTTTTGGAAAGAACTACACCAAACGGGGGTAGATATTGGGGGTGATTTGATTGCGATGGTCCTACGAACGGTCCGCCAACGTTGGGCGGATAGGCCGAGCAATCTGCGTCATCATATTTCGACCTCGCAACTCCACCGATTTCATGAGTGTCCACCGTGCTTGTTCTGCTTCATTGGCTTTTGCCAACGTGCCAGCATTAGTAATCACTCGACCGGGGGTGCCTTTGGCGATTTCTGTCAACCGTGCCGCCGTATTGACCGCATCCCCAATCACCGTGTACTCGAACCGATCATGCCCCCCAATATGTCCCGCCACCACATGGCCGGCGGCCACCCCAATACCTGCCTGAAGCCGCATATGCTGCAACTCCTGCCGCAGCTCCCGCGCCGCCTTGAGCGCATGGCCGGCCGCATCGGACAGTGTAATCGGTGCCCCAAACACCGCCAGCGCTGCATCCCCTTGAAACTTATTAATAATCCCCTTATTTCGGTGTACCACCGCAACCACATGTTCGAAAAACTTATTCAACTCCACCACCACCTCCTCTGGCTCATGGGTCACGGCAAACGTGGTTGAACCAATCACATCCACGAAAATGACCGCCACCTCCCGATCCTCACCCCCCAACTCTGGGCGCTCCTCTAAGGCGCGTCGAGCCACCTCCATGCCCACATACCGGCCAAAAATGTCCCGCACCCGCTGCCGCTCCTGTAGTCCTCGCATCATCTCATTGAAACCAGCCTGCAGTACCCCCAGCTCCGCACCATCGTAAATATCCACCGCAACATTCGTTTCCCCCCGGCGCACCCGATAGATAGCGCGCTGCAGTTCGGTGATTGGATCCACCACGCTCATGACCACCAGCGTGGTGCCTATAAATCCCAACACTAACGACGTGAGACATAACACCACGATTGCCGGCAATAACTGCGCTAACGACGCGGGAAAAAACTGGGTATAGTGCGCCCACACCAATAACAAAACCCCGCCGATCGGTGCCGCGGAAGTCAATAGCCAGGTTGACCGCAACCGATACGTGACCGGCGGCTCCAATGTGGAATCCTCAAACCTGCGCGCCAACACCAGGGCGGCAACCGGTCGCACCAGGCGTTCCGCCTCCAAATACGTCACCATGGCCGCCATGATGCATCCCAGCGAAGCGGTCACGCCCACCGTGATTGCCAGCGTGCTCGACCCCCGGGTTGCGAAACCGGTGATGATGGCAATTCCCACCGCCCACACCAATGACGTGAGCACTGTCTGATAAAACGGGATGCGCATCACCAAATTCCGCACCATGTTTGGGTCATGCTGGTCGGGATGCCGCTGCCAATCAAGCACCGGCCGAAATAACGCGAAAGAAATAAGGATGCTGATAATGGCCGCCACCACAATATAGGCGACCCCAACCCTCAAGACCGTGCCAGAGACCTGCAAGGGAATAATATCCGGGTCAATCACCGAGAGTGGCAGGAGGAACTCCAGAAACGCAATGACACCCACCGCGGCTATAAGGTTAGTGCCCAACACTGTTGCCGTATACAACGGCCAAGAGGTTCCTCCCAGCCAACGAATGGCACGCCACAGTCTTTGCATGCTCACTACTTTAACCGCAAAACCACACATTCGTGGTAGAACTTCATCCCGAATCACTCATATTATTAGAGAGTGGACAATGATATTTTCGCCCAAATGGGTGTAGCGGCTGTGGTTGCCCCCACCCTTCGTGCCGCCGCGGCAGCCGCCCGCCGTGGGATTAGCCATGACGACGGTGGGATGGGAAGCACCGACAGTGCCGGTCGTGCTGGCAGTGGTGGGAGCAGCGCGATGACCCATGCCTGGCTCTTTACTGGGCCACCTGGATCCGGCCGGTCCAATGCCGCCGTTGCCTTCGCCGCCGCCCTCGAATGCACCAACCCGCACATCATCGGCTGCGGCACCTGTGAACAATGCCGCAAAGTACAACGAGGCGCCCACACCGACGTGGTGCACATCACCCCTCGGGAACTCACCATTGGTGTCGAAACCATGCGCACGGAAGTCGTCACCCCTGCCGCGATGCTCCCCACCGTTGGGAAATGGCGCATCGTGATTCTCGACAACGCCGACCGGCTTACCGACGCTGCCGCCAACACCCTCCTCAAAACCGTGGAAGAACCCCCGGCGCACACGGTTATTATGCTCTGCGCTCCCTCCACCGACCCCGAAGACATTATTCCCACCCTCCTGTCCCGATCCCGCCACCTCTACATTCCCCAACCCAGCATTGACGATATCGTAGCTATCCTCACCCGCACCGACAACGCCACCGAAGCCGACGCGCGCCGTGCCGCCATGGCCTCGGGAAACCACATTGGGCGGGCCCGCCACCTGCTCCACCACCAGGAATCCCAGACTCGACGCACCAACATCCTCAACCTGGCGGAACTCATCTTCCACGGATCCCAAGCCTTCCAAGCCGTCACCAGCCTGGTGAAAACCGCCACCGACGAGGCCAAAAACTCCCTGGCCGAAACCAACGAACAAGAATTAGAAAAACTCCGCACCGCCCTCGGCATGGGAGCCAAAGGACGCGGCGCCCACAAAGCCCTCCGGGGCAGCGCCGGCCAAATCAAAGAACTGGAAAAACTCCAAAAACGCCGCGAAACCCGCGCCATCCGCGACGCCCTCGACACCCAACTTGTCGACCTCATCGGAATCTACCGCGACGCCCTCATGATCGCCACTCACGCCCAGGTAAGCCCCATCCACCCCGACATGCAGGGACTCGCCGGTGAACTCAGCATCATTGGCGAACCCAACCTCCTGGCCTGCATCGAAGCCATCAGCCACTGCCGTGACGACATCACCCACAACGTCCGGGCCGAAACCGCCATGGACGCTATGGTCGGCCGAATCCGTAAAGCATGCAACGTGCAATAACATGCGCGAACACCAGGAACACCACCCATGGTTTTCTAAACCGACACGCCATAAGGTACAATCACCGCTTGAACCAATTACGGTTCGTGCCGCCTTAGCTCAGTCGGTAGAGCGCTTCACTCGTAATGAAAAGGTCGTGGGTTCGATTCCCACAGGCGGCTCCGCCAAAACCCCAGCTCAAAGCGTGTGTGAGCTGGGGTTCTTTGCATGCTTTACGACGCCAAGATGGGGGCGGATTTGTGCAGGTCGTTGGGGCTCGGGGTGAACACAGAGCGAACAAATCCCGAACAGAAAAAAACCGGGTTTTCAATAAGCCTGGTTTGCTGCCGAAAGTTTGAAAGACCTAGCCAGGAGCAGAGAATGAAAGGGCTGTTCAAGTAGATATTAATGGGCTCTATTGGTGCGCCTACGTCTGGATATCTGCGACTGCTACGTCTGAAAAATAACCACGTGAATGACACATCGTGTTCCTCTCGCAACGGCTGGGTTACCGCTAATCGGCTGAGCCCTCAGGTCGCACCAGTCACCAGTATGTGATTATGCTTGCGCATTAGAATTCTCCTTGTTGAGTGGTGTGCTTTCGACGAGCCTGCTGTCAGCGATTACCAGAACCCGTTCCGCCAGATTCACGATATCCGCATCGTGGGAGGCGAAGATGACAGTGGCATCAGTGTCGAGGAGACCACTCATCGCCAGCTCTGCTGACCTCGAATCGAGAGCGGATGTCGGCTCATCCACTAAAATCACCGGTGATTTTTGCAACAGAGCGCGAATTATGGCAACCCGCTGTCGTTCCCCTCCTGATAGTCCATTGTTACTGGAGCCCACCAATCGTTCGAGACCATCGGCACTCGCGAATTTCTCTAGCCCAAACTGATCAAGCAACGTGATCAGGATGTCGTCCACAGGTGCTTGCTCTACCCCCAGAGTCAGGTTCTCCCGAAGCGTACCTGGTAGCAAATCAGGTTCTTGCTCAACGTAGGTGACAATGGTACGCAGATCTTTTTTGCTCCAATCTTCGATGTCCCGCCCACCGATACGGATGTGACCAGTTGAAACATCATAAAAGTGCAATAAGAGACTGAATATGGTGGTCTTTCCGCTACCGGAAGTTCCGGTAAGTGCTACCTTCTCACCTGATTCAATAACTACAGATGCGTTGTCCAGGATTGTACGGTCATCACGGTGGTAGGACACGGACTCAAATTCGACGAGCCCAAGGTTAGCGGATATAAGTTTAGGGGAGGAATCATGCTCACCTGGTTCTTCAATCTCAAGGTCGAAAAGCTGATTAATCCTGTCCAGGGCTCCCCTGGCCTCAAAGAAGGTGCCGAAGGACTGGGCCACTTGAACAACAGGAGCAAGCATGAGAAACAAGGCAGTGATAAAGATGGTAAGTCCTTCTGCCGATAGGTCACCACGGCTCAATCTGATGGAACCAAACAGGAGGACCATGAGAAGCGCTGTGTAGGATGCCACGGTGCTCAGGGGTTCGAGTACAGCTTCGACAAAACTCATCTTTCGACGATTTCGGTATGCATGGTCGATCTCGACAGACAAGTTGTCAACAACCTTTGATTCGGATCGAAACGCTTTGATTGTCCGAAACGCTGACAGCGCCGACTGTAGGATGTCCCCCAGGGCTGCAAGATGATCCTGCACCCTCGACGAGAGATTCTGTAAAGAACTCGAAATAGCCACGATGATTGCCATGGCTACCAGCAGCACCACGATCACGACGACGAGTAGTTTCCAGTCCATTACCGCCATATATGTGAGTGCACCAATGATGACGGTGACCCCACCGACGAAATCGACGAGGGTGGAGGAGAAAGCGGTACTGACGATGGATGTGTCTGAGGTGACCCGGGTAGTGAAGCTCCCAGCACCTCCTTTCTCAAACTCGCTCATCCGCAGGTAGAGAAGGTGGCCTGTGATCTTTTTGCGCATGTCGCGGACGGCGCGATCTGCAGCAATGGAGGTCACATACATTGTGGCCGTTGTAAACACTGAGGTCATCAGAATGGCCAACAGCAGTAGCACGAGTGGTTTACGGAACTCGCCGCTACTCACGCCGGACAAAAACTGGTTGATGAGCGCAGGCAGAAGGAGGGTCGCGACAGTAGACAACAACGATAGAATGATCCCCAGTGTGATCAGTCCCGCATTGTTTCGTAGAAGATTACAGATTGTCATAGAGTCGGGTTTCTTAGTTCAAGCTTTCCGGTCGGTGGTTGTAGAGAACGAATGAATGCGGCGCGTCAGCGATTCTATTTTGGACGGTGAAATGGTAGTAGAAGACCGGCTTCTCATGCTGCTCATAGCCTGTGGAATGGGCTAACATTACCACAAAAGTATTGATTGATCGCCATGGTGAAGGACACACATACGACAGGATCCAAGAATCTCTCACCAAACTAGAGATCGACTACGTGGAGCTCATGTTGCAGCACCAACCATTCAATGACGTGTACGGCGACTGGCGAGACATGGAACGAGCCCACTCAGAAAGACTCATTTGTACCATTGGTGTATTACACTTGAATCCCACCTCCACGACCTAGGATCCTTCAACTTAGGCTTCATCGACTCCAAAATGCCGTTTTATGCCGGGGTGAGAACTGGTGAACTGGAATACCGTTCCAACCTCCTAGTGCCGATGAAAACCCCAAGATACATAATAAAACCCCAGCTCACGGTATGTGTCAGCTGGGGTTCTTTGCGTGTTTTATAACGCCGGGGTGAGGGCGAATCAGCTTCGGAACTGGGCGGATAAAATTCCCTGGGAAGCCATTTCCTGGTTGAAATTACGGCGAGCATTCACCAGGTCACCCAACCAGCCGAACATAAACAAGCCCATAGTACAGGTGTACAGCAGCCCTCTGCCAATATTGCCGGTGTAGTAGTGGTGTGCGCCAATATACCCACCAAAAGCCAGGCACAGCATATACACCCCAAAACTCTTTGCGTGTTGCACCGGAGGTGCTGGTTCGGCACCAGCCATGCCCTGAACCTGAGCAGCCGTCAGATTCACATTCACAACCTGCTGCACATGCTGCTGTGGTGTACCAGCATTCATGTCAGGTTGCTGTTGCTGTGGCATTGGGCCAGGACCACCCGGCTGTTGTTGCGGAGCGCCAAAAATCGAGTCGGGTTGTTGGAAATTAGGGTCACCAGAGTTATACGGTGAAGTCATAGGATCCTCCTGTGAGAACTAGAAAAACTCTGAATTTTAAGTGAAGACTACTAAATCCAGTTTTTTTTGCTAGCACTCATATGCAGGCACCTCCATATGGAGGTGCCCTAAAAAATTCGGAGGCAGTTTGCCGACCGTGGTGCAAAACTAAGGTTTTTCACATGTTTTGCTAGTGTCGTGCTGTTGTTGGCGGGTTATCGTCGCCGGCTCCCACCTCCACT
>CAJZGD010000037.1 GCA_915275065.1 uncultured Corynebacterium sp.
TAGCAGCTGTTTTGACATAATGTACATTATCGGCGCATTACCCCCAGGCGCGCCGATACCGGGATGTCACCACCAGCTGCAACGCATCGAGCGCCCCTACCCGGAATAATGCCTCCCGTAGCGCTAGCTGAAACACCCACAGGTTCCGGTACACCCGATCATAACCGTTCGCGGCGGCCTCCCGGGACTGTGCCTCAAACGTTTCCCGCTGCATCGCTAATCCCTCAACATAATGCGGCCCCATGTGTGTTTGCGCAATGATCCGCAGGTCCGTGTTCACGTCGAAAAGTCGATGCAGCTGCTCGATGGTCACATAGTTTAATGCCGGCCAAATATACGCCCGCAGCACATCCGCACACCGGTCGAGCGTTACCGACAACTTATCCGTCGCCACCACCGTTTGGACCGCTAAAAACCCGCCATGCACCAGCATCCGGTTCAACGATTGCACGTACACTCGCTGCGCCTGGGTATCCATGACTTCGAGCTTTTCGACGCTGGTAATCACATCATAATGACTCGGCCACGTGCGCGGATTAGGAAAAAGTGACTCCAGCAATCGCACCTGTACCGACGAATCCACATCCGCCATCGCCACCACATCCTGCACATCCGCCACCTGCTGGGCGTCACTGCTCAACACGTCCACGGTGGCCGAACGTCGGGCCGCCGCAATGGGAATCGTCGGGCCCGAACTGGGAAAATCCAGCACATGGGTGCCTATGCCCACATGCGCCGCGTCTAACAACCCCACGGCTGCCCGCACTTGGGCGTCCCCCAAATCCGCCCGTTCTACCAGCGTGGGGGGCGATAATTCGGTGATGTCCACGAAATACTGGCCTGGCTCGTCTTTCTTTCCGGCCCCCGGCACATAGCTTTTCATGTACACCCGTTCCGTTGTGGGCACCCCGGAGGAAAACACTGGCCCGTGCGTGCTCATCCCATCACCGGAATACAGCCGCACCAAACTGTCGGGGATTTCCTCCCCTAAATACAGCCCGCCTACCTCTAGTTTGCCGCACCTAGGACGGTAGCCCGCCTCCAGCAGGCCAGTGAGTACCCGCACCAGGTTATCGCTCTCCCATTCCCCGGCCATGTAGCCTTCGGCCAGCCCCAGCCAGCCGGAGTATGCGATCCGGGTAAATACCTCCTCGTATAGCACCCGCAGGTCTGGGTGAGGACCGTCAAGATCGAGCCCGGCTTTCTCGCAGGCGGTAGCGAACTCGGCTTCCGCCCGGCGGGCTTTTGACGCTGCGAACATTCCCGTGGGAATCGTGACGATGCCCGGCCACACATCCGCATTAATCGCAGCTAAATGATGGTATCTGCCGGTATCTTGCAGAGTTTGCACGCACTCTCCTCACATACATATCTCACTGAAATAGTGTAATTCGCACACTTCCCCACCCCGTGGCGCCACACCGATCCCAGTTCGAATGTGTTATTTGCTTAAGCGCCGACTACCATAGGTGAGGCATTATCATTGCCTAACCGCAGGAGTTATATTGTCATGACTGACGCTCCCTACCGTCCCGAGGGTGGTCGCCATCACGTTGTCGTCATTGGTTCCGGCTTCGGCGGACTTTTCGCCGTCCAAAACCTCAAAAAAAATGCCAACGTGGACATCACCCTCATTGACCGCACGAACCACCACCTGTTCCAACCCCTGTTGTATCAGGTGGCGACCGGTATCCTCTCTCACGGCGAGATCGCGCCCTCCACCCGGCAGATTCTCGCTAACCAGGATAATGTCAGCGTGTTTAAGGCAGAAGTCATCGGTATTGATACCGAACACAAAACTGTTACTGCGGAATTGTCCGAATACACCAAGGTGTTTTCCTACGATTCCCTCATTATCTCCGCCGGCGCCAGCCAATCCTATTTCGGTAACGACCATTTCGCCGAATTCGCCCCCGGCATGAAGACCATTGATGACGCCCTAGAGCTCCGTGCCCGGATTCTGGGCGGGTTTGAACGGGCCGAAGTCACCGAAGACCCCCTGGAGCGGGAACGCCTGCTCACCTTTGTGATTGTGGGTGCCGGCCCCACCGGTGTGGAATTAGCTGGTCAGGTTGCCGAAATGGCGCACCGTACCCTGGCTGGTTCGTTCCGGCGTTCGAATCCTGCCAATGCGAAGATCATTCTGCTCGACGCCGCACCCCAGGTGTTGCCGCCGTTCGGGAAACGGCTTGGCCGGAACGCCCAACGGCAGCTGGAGAAAATCGGGGTGACGGTCAAATTGAACGCCATGGTCACTGACATCACCGATAGCACGGTGAAATACCAGGTGAAAGGCAGCGATGAGGTTCACACCATTGAATCGTTCTGTAAGATCTGGTCCGCTGGTGTGGCGGCCTCCCCGCTGGGGAAGATGGTTGCCGACCAATTGGGTGCCGAAGTTGACCGTTCCGGCCGGGTGCTGGTCAACCATGATTTAAGCGTTGGCCGTGATAAAAACGTGTTCGTCATTGGGGACATGATGAACTACCAGAACCTCCCCGGCGTGGCCCAGGTGGCCATTCAGGCTGGTGAATACGTGGCGGAACAGATCACCGCCGAGGCCCAGGGCCGCTCCGATATGGAGCGCCCCGCCTTCGAATATTTCGATAAGGGGTCCATGGCCACCATTTCCCGGTTTAATGCCGTGGTGAAAATGGGCAATGTGGAGATCACTGGTTTCTTCGGCTGGGTGTTGTGGCTGGTGGTGCATGTGATGTTCCTGGTTGGGTTCCGTAACCGGATCACCTCCATTGTTTCTTGGGGTATTAATGCCCTGTCTCGGAACCGGTGGAATCTGGCGGCTACTCGCCAACAGTTGCACGCCCGTGCCGCCATGCGCGAGGTAGAGAAGAAACCCGAACGCTAATCCCCTGCTACTGCCCCAGGCCGTAGGGCTTGGGGCGGCGCAGCACCACCACTAAGAATTCCGACCGGTCCGTGTAGGGGTCGAGCTCCCAGGAGGAGAATTTATGCTCCACCACGAAGCCGGCGGCTTCCGCATTTGCGAAGAATTCCGGGAAGCTCCAGGCCCGGCCGGGGCCACTGCCGTAGGCGATCACGGCCCGCCCACCGTTTTTCAACGCCCGGTACAGGTTGTCAAGGGCTGGTTGGCGGCCTTCCGGCGCGAGGAACCCCATGACGTTGCCGGCGGATACGATGAGGTCGAAGTCGGATTCTGGGATTTTGTCGGTGCTTAAATCCCCCACATAGAAGGTGGCATCGGGGTTTGCTTCCTTGGCTATGTCGATCAGCACCGGGTCAACGTCGAACCCCACCACGGTGTGTCCTCGTTCGGTGAGGAACCCCGTGAGTCGGCCCTGGCCGCAGCCGGCGTCCAGGATGCGGGATTCCCGCTGCGCCATGGCGTCGATAAGCCGCGCTTCACCAACAATGTCGTGGCCCTGTTCCGCCAACATCTGCCACCGGTTGGCATAGTTGATAGAGTGAGCAGGGTTGTTTTTTACAATTTCATTCCAGGTTGGCATGCGCTACAGTCTAGCTGCTAGTAACCCAACACTAAAATTATTTAAGGAGAGTGATATGTCTCGCCGCAGGTTTCCCCTTACCCCTAAAAATCTCATCCCCTCAGCCACCGCTGCGGCGCAGAAACCTCCTGCCCCACACCGTTCGTTTGCCGACGTGGTTGATCACTGTTGTATTTTTATTGATGGCATCCGCATGCCCGGGGAGCTCAAGCAGCATGCTGGCGCCCTGGAAACCCTGCATAATTATTTGGCAGAGGCGAAACAGGACGGTGGGCACCCACACGGGTTTGTGTGGCTGAGCCTCAACGCGCCCAATGCCAACCACATGCATGCGGTTGCGGACTCGTTTAACGTCCATGATCTCATCATTGACGATATTGTTGCCGCCCACCAGCGTCCCAAGGTGGAAACCTACGATGACCAAATATTCATGGTGCTGAAATCCGTGAAATACTCCGATTTTGATAACCGCCAGGATTCGGTGCAGCAGTCCCGCCAGGTCATTGAGGTTGGTGAGGTGCAAATGGTGTTGGGCCAGCATTTCATTATCACTATTCGCCACAAGACTCCCCTGCCGGATCTGAAATCCCGCATCACCATTACCGACAATGAGCCCGCCACCAAGCAAGGCCCGTTGGGGTTGGCGTGGGCCATTGCCGACGCGCTTGTCGACGACTACCGCCGGGCCGCCAACGAACTTTCCGAAGATGTTGATGTGTTGGAAGAAGAAGTCTTCACCCCCCAATCGGAACTCAACGTTGACCAGATTTACCTGCTCAAACGTGAGGTGCTAGAGATGCGGCACGCCATTAACCCGCTCGAACCCGCGCTGAGTACCTTCAACCAGTTATTGAAAAACCGTAAGGAGGGTGAGGAATTGCGCAGCTATTTCCGGGACGTGCTGGACCACGAGATTGTGGCCAAGGACTCGGTCAATAGCTCCAATGAGCGGCTCACCGCCCTCATTGATGCCGCCGTGGCAAAGATTTCTTTACAACAAAACGCCGACATGCGTGCCATCTCCGCCTATGTGGGCATGGCGGCCGTGCCCACACTGGTGGCCGGCATTTACGGCATGAACTTCCAAAACATGCCGGAGTTGGCGTGGAAGTATGGTTATTTCGGCGCCATTGGCCTCATGGTCGCCATTGTTATTGTGTTATGGTGGGCGTTTAAACGCCGCAATTGGCTTTAATTCTTGTCATCAATCACCATGGTTCGCACTATCGAGGTGGCCACCAAATGGCCCCGGTGGAACATGTCCACGGCAATGAGTTGGGTGCGCCGCCCCGGCTGAATGACTTTCGCTTCGGCGGTGATCACCCCGGCAGATACTGGGGCAATAAAGTTTGTGTTGTTATTGATGCCCACAACTACTTTCCCATTGCTGGCGGTGATCCCCATGATCGAACCCACGGTTTCCGCGATCGCACAGCACACCCCACCGTTCACTATGCCGGTGATTTGCAAATGCTCCTGGGTCACATGCAATTCGGCCACGGTTCGTTCCCGATCCGCCTCGGTGAACCGCAACCCAAGCTGGTTACAGAATCCACCGGAAAGATCATTGAGATGGGCCAGTTCTCGAATGTGCAGCCCATTTTCCCCCATGTTATGCAGTAGTTCCAGTAACTCAGCCGCAGTATTGGGGATTTCTGTATGTGTCATAGTAATTAGCCTACTTATTTTCAGTAGCATGTGGATAATAAGCTTCCTGGCTCACATATTTTTCACTATCATATATAGGACAGCCAAGAGAAAATCTTTATTGTAGGGGTACAGGCCATGCCAACAAAGCGGGTACGAAACACCGGGATCAGCTGGCAGGGACGGTACCGTGATGCATCCGGTAAGGAACACAGTAAAACGTTCAAAACCAAGCGGGAGGCGAAAGCGTGGGAGGACGACCAGATCCGTGCCGTCCGCCGCGGCGAATGGATTGACCCGCAAACCAGCGCCATCACCGTGCATGACCTGGTGAAAAAGAAACTCGCCCAGTCAGCCAAACCCAATACCCGGCAGGCGCGAAACTACCTGTTGGCGAACCTTGGTGACCTCTCCCCCATCCCAATCACGGCGCTGCGGCCGGCGATGGTCCGCTCTTGGCTGCACGTTTTAGAAACCGGTCGGCCATGGGTGCCGGACCGCAGCCCACTGGCGGCAAACACGATCAGCATGATTGCTGGCCAGCTGCGGGCGATTTTCACCCAGGCGGTCAACGACGATGTGATTTTACGCCACCCCATGCGGGGCGTGGTGATTTCATCCGCAGCAAAGCAGGTAGAACGCGACGATATCCCAGGTACCGAGGAGATCCAGGCTCTGATTCAGGCGGCTTATTCGTCCGGCCGGGGGGTGTCGCCGAACCCGCAGTTGGCCCGCATGATTATTGTGGCGGCCACCACGGGGCTGCGCGGCGGCGAAATCGGGGGTTTGCGGGTCAAGGACGTGGATTTTTTCCGCCGGGAGCTGCATGTTTCCCAACAGGTGAGCCAGAATAATGCGGGGCCGACCGCCCCGAAATCGCGGCGGGCATCTCGAACTGTTCCGCTCACGGAGGAAACCCTGGCGGCGCTCAACACGCAACTGCGGGAGCGGCCCCGCGGCCGGGAGGAAACCATTTTCGCGGCGAAAAGCGGCGAGCCCTATAATTCCCTGGCGATCGGGACGCAATTTAAAAACCTGACGAAACGGGTTGGGGTAACCACAACCTTTCACGCTTTACGTCACTATTACGCTTCTAAGCTCATCGAGTCTGGGGTGAGCGTGTCGGTGGTGCAGCGGGTGCTGGGGCATTCATCGCCGGCAACGACGCTTGGGGTATATGCGCACCTATGGCCTGGGGCGGAAGACGAAGTCCGCGACGCGGTGCGGTCATTCTGCGGCATTTCGGACCAAAAACCCACGAAAGATATTGGTAAAATACCAGTTTAAACGGTATAAATATTTTTTCGCATGGTCCATGTTTTACATATAATATGCGAAAGATTTCCGACGACGGTCACCCATGAAATAAGTGACCGCCGTCACTTTTTATGGGTGGTTTTTATCTTATTTTGACCACAATGACATCTATTATTTCTTAAAAATTAGCATACATATTTTCGCAATTTCGCCAGCATGTCTCAATCCTATTGTACGGAAATATATTTCATACACATCACTGCACATACCGACCAATGGGCAATTTTAGTGAAACACTATTTTTAAAATATACTTTAAACTGCGATTATGTTATACATAAAGATATTATTATGCATCACCAGGTACGGTAATCTTGATAAAGAAACTAACTGCTTTTTAGATAAAATGTAATCCCAATATGGAAATTAAAAATAAGAATACTACGCAAAGAAAATACTTGCACACAGTAATGTTATAAGGCAAATATAAAAATATGGGTGGGAAAATCGTGCCGCAACCCGGCATCACTACCGCTGCATATTTCCTAATCCCCCATTGGGGGCTAGACTAAGAAACCATGACTGAACAAGGCAATCTCGCCCAAATCGGCGTCGTCGGACTCGCCGTCATGGGATCCAACCTCGCACGCAACTTCGCACGCAATGGCCACACCGTCGCGGTCTATAACCGCAGCACGGAAAAAACCCATAACTTTATGGCCAACCATGGCGCCGAAGGCGACTTCATCCCCTCCGAAACCATCACCGATTTCGTGGCCTCCCTTGAAAAACCCCGCCGCGCCATCATCATGGTCCAGGCGGGGAACGCCACCGACGCTGTCATTCACCAACTCGCCGACGCCATGGACGACGGCGACATCATCATCGACGGCGGCAATGCCTTGTACACCGACACCATCCGACGCGAAAAAGAAATAGCCGATCGCGGTCTCAACTTCGTCGGCGCCGGCATCTCCGGCGGTGAGGAAGGCGCCCTCAACGGGCCAGCCATCATGCCCGGCGGCCCGGAAAAAACCTGGGAAGCCCTAGGGTCCCTCCTCGAATCCATCGCCGCCAACGTCGACGGTGTCCCCTGCGTCACCCACATCGGCCCCGACGGTGCCGGCCACTTCGTCAAAATGGTGCACAACGGCATCGAATACGCCGACATGCAGGTCATCGGTGAAGCCTATCAGCTCCTCCGCTACGGCGCCGGCATGACCCCCGCCGAAATCGCCGAGGTCTTCCGCACCTGGAACGCCGGCGACCTCGACTCCTACCTCATCGACATCACGGCCGAGGTGCTCGCCCAGGTGGATGCCGAAACCGGCAAACCCCTCATCGACCTCATTGTTGACTCCGCCGGCCAAAAAGGCACCGGCCGCTGGACCGTCAAAGCCGCCCTCGACCTTGGGATTCCCGTCACCGGCATCGGCGAAGCCGTCTTCGCCCGCGCCCTCTCCGGGACCACGAACCAACGCCAAGCCACCATCGGCAACCTGCCCTCCGGCACCCTCACCACTCTTGCCGAACTCGGCGTCGACCGCGACACCTTTATCGAAGACGTTCGCCGCGCCCTCTACGCCTCTAAACTCGTGGCCTACGCCCAAGGGTTCGACGAAATCACCGCCGGCTCCGCCGACCACAATTGGAATGTTGACCCCCGCGACCTCGCCACCATCTGGCGTGGCGGCTGCATCATCCGCGCGAAATTCCTCAATCGCATCGTCGAGGCCTACAACGCCAATCCCGAACTGCCGACCCTCCTTCTTGACCCCTATTTCAAGGCCGAACTCGCCGGCCTCATCGATTCCTGGCGTCGCGTCGTCACCCTGGCCACCCAAATCGGCCAGCCCATCCCCGTATTCGCGTCCTCCCTGTCCTACTACGACAGTCTCCGCATCGACCGGCTTCCCGCCGCCCTCATCCAGGGCCAACGCGACTACTTCGGCGCCCACACCTACCAGCGCGTCGATAAGCCCGGCACCTACCACACCCTTTGGTCCGGTAACCGCACCGAAATCGAAGCCTAACCCACACCACAACCAGCGGACCTAGGAGAAAATCCTAGGTCCGCTCAACCAATCGTCGACACCGAAACCAGCCACCATGGATCTCCTCCTCTCCATACTGTCACTCATAGGATTCATCCTCCTCACCGCCAGCACCGGCCTTTTCGTTGCCGTCGAATTCGCACTCACCGGTCTCGAACGCGCCACCATCGACCAAGACCTCGCCGCCCACAATGATTCCCGCGCCCACGCAGTCAAACGCGCCTTCCATAACCTTTCTTTTGTCCTATCCGGCGCCCAGCTCGGCATTACTATCACCACCCTTGCCACCGGTTACCTCGCGGAACCTATCCTCGCTAAATTCCTCAACCCCCTCCTCCACCTCACCGGACTGAGCGAAACCTGGACCACCCCAACGGCCCTCGTCCTCGCCCTCATCATCGCCACCTTCCTTTCCATGGTTTTCGGCGAGCTCGTCCCCAAAAACATTGCCATCACCAACCCCATTCGTACCGCCCGGTTTACTATCCAACCTGTTCACGCCTTCAACCTCATCTTCAAAGGATTTATCACCCTCCTTAATAAAACCGCCAACGCCCTTGTCCGCGCCATAGGCATCGAGCCGGCAGACGAGCTCGCCACCGCCCGGTCCGCCCAAGAGCTCACAACCTTAGTCCGCAACTCCGTTGGCGACGACGGCTTTGACGAAACCATCGCCAACTTCCTCGGCCGCTCCCTCCTCTTCGGCACCACCACTGCCGAGGAACTCATGACCCCCCGCTCCACCATCGAGACCCTCTCCCACGACGACACCATCCTTGACCTCCTCGCCAAGGCCGCCACCACCGGCTATTCCCGTTTCCCCGTTGTTAACGGCGACCTCGACGACACCATCGGCATCGTTCACTACAAAGACGCCTTCGCTATCCCCACCCACCAGCGTGCCACCACCACCCTCGGCAGCATCGCCCACACCGTCCACGCTGTCCCCGAATCCCTCGACGGCGACGCCGTCCTCAACACCGTCCGCGCCACGGGCGCCCAAGTCATCCTGGTCAAGGACGAGTACGGCGGCACCGCCGGCCTCATCACCATCGAGGACGTCATCGAAGAAATCCTTGGCGACGTCTACGACGAACACGACAACGAAGAAGAACAACAGGAATTCCACCAAAACACCACCAGCACCTGGACTATCTCCGGCCTCGTCCGCCTCGACGAATTGGAAGAAAACCTCGGATACCTTGCCCCCGAAGGCCCCTACGAAACCCTCGGCGGGCTCATCATGTATAACCTCGGACGCATCCCCAAAACCGGCGACGAGCTCATACTCCCACCCACCACCAACCAGCCGACCGACGACACCACCCCACCGCCAACCACCTGGCACGCTACTGTCCTCGCCATGGAAGACCGCCGCGTCGACAAAGTGCTCCTCACCCCCACCACCAACCTAGACTAAGGAAGAAGCTATGGGAGTCCTCACTACCATCGCCCTCATTATCGCCCTCCTTGGCGGCAACGCCTTTTTCGTTGCCGCCGAATTCGCCCTCATTTCTTCCCGCCGTGACCGCATCGAAAACCTCATCGCCAACGGCAACACCAGAGCAAGCCGAGTCCTCGGCGCCATATCCCACCTCTCCATCAACCTCGCCGCCTGCCAACTCGGCATCACCATCTGCTCCCTCATCCTCGGCAAAGTCGCCGAACCAGCCATCGCCCACTACCTCGAAATCCCCTTCGAACACCTCGGTATCCCCCACCAACTCCTCCACCCTCTTTCTTTCGTTCTCGCCCTCGCCATTATCACCTACCTCCACATCCTCCTCGGCGAAATGGTGCCCAAAAACATCTCCCTCACCAACCCGGAAACCCTCGCCATCTGGCTCACCCCCCCACTCCTCCTTTGGGCAAGGCTCTCCCGCCCCCTCATCAGCATGATGAACGCCGTCGCCCGCCACACCCTCAAACTCGTCGGCATCGAACAACGCGACGAACTCAACGCCACCGTCGACGAAAACCAACTCAAAACCATGATCACCGAATCTCGCTCCGAAGGCCTCCTCGACGCGGAAGAACACGCCCGACTCAGCAAAGCCCTCCGCAGCGGCCGCACCCTCGCCGAAGTCATGATCCCCCTCACCAAAGTCCGCACCCTCACCTTCGGCACCCGCGGCCCCCTCCTCACCGACGTCGAACAAGCCGTCCGAGAAACCGGCTTCTCCCGCTTCCCCGTCGAAACCACCCCCGGCACCTTCCAAGGATACGTCCACGTCAAAGACGTCCTCGACCGCTTCGACGCCGGCAAAACCTACCCACCCAACGCCATCGTCCACCGCAGCGAAATCCGCCCCCTCCACAACATCGACGTCAACGAAACCCTCGACCGAGCCCTCCACAACCTCCACCACAAATCCGCCCACATGGCCCAAGTCCGCGACCACGGCCAAGTCGTCGGCGTCGTCACCCTCGAAGACCTCATCGAAGAATACCTCGGCACCTTCAACGACTGGACCCACAGCAACAACCGTGGCGGCAACACCACACCACCAACAGCATGAACATCCTCACCGAAACCGAATGGCGCGCCCAAAACAACAACCATATCAACCGCGCCCGCCGCTACACCGACGACCACCTCGCCCGTCGTAAAGCAGGCACCACACACCCCATCTTCGACTTCCTGTTCGAGTACTACCCCATCCGAATCTCCCACCTCCACCGCTGGCACCCCGGCATCGGCACCGGACTCGCCGACCCCAACCACACCAGCCCCCACACCGCCTGGCGGTACTACCACCACCACAAAGGGGTAACCACAGCAGACGTATCCGCCTTCCTCACCGCACACAAACCAGCAATCACCCAAATCCACACCATCCTCACAAACACCACCACCAACCCCACCCACTTTGACTGCTTTGGCCTGCACGAATGGGCCATGGTCTACCGCACCGACCACCCCCGCCACAATCTTCCCCTCAGACTCACCCCCACGGAAACTAACCAGGTCGTAGAACAGCACAACATCAAGTGCACCCACTTCGACGCCTACCGATTTTTCACCCCCGACGCCCAACCCCTGAATCTCACAGTTTTAACCCGAGAAGACCGAACGCGCCGGGAACAACGGGGGTGCCTGCATGCCACGATGGATTTATATAAGTGGGCGGCAAAATTAGGGCCATTGATTCCCGGGGATTTATGGTTGGATACTTTTGAATTGGCATGGCAAGCCCGTATTTTGGATATGGAAGCATCCCCATATGATTGTCGAAGTTTAGGGTTTGGGGTGGTCCCAATTGAGACCCCCGAGGGCAAACACGAGTATGTACGTCGGCAACGATTATTGGCTCACACGGGGGATTTATTACGGCACCGGATTATGGCCACGATCGAGCAAGCATTCGCGTTCAACTATAACTAAACGGTAACATTGGAGATTATGCCGGCCCTTTGAATAAAAGTTATACGCCGGAAAATCTTGCCGCGGCAACATGATAGAAAGGGTATCTCTGCCATGGGGCGCCATTCCGATGGACTCACCAATTACAAGTTTTCCACGCAGGTGTATGTGGTTATCGCGTGTTTAGTTGTTGCCGTCATCATTATTGTGTTTTGGGTCAAGGCAATTAACGGTGGTTCGACTACGGATAAGTCGAAATGCTTGGCTGGTGATCTCACGGTGAAAATAGCGTCGTCGGCGGGGGCGGAGTCGTTGGCAGCTAATGTTATCGACCAATATAATGCGAAAAAACCGGTGGTTCGGGATCATTGCATTACTGCGGAGGCTACCAAGTCGTTAGCGGAGGCAAGTGCGTATATTACTGACGAGTCGGATAGCGCGGTAACGCAAACGGTGGCCCAGGCGCAGCGGGCACCAGCACAAGCCTCGGCGGAATGGCCAATTGTGCAGGTAGTCAAGGTGGGGATTGCATCAACGGAACGCGATGTTAGCCGGGAGAAGCTCACCGATGTGACTTACCCGGTTCAGGATAATGCGGTGGCGTCGGCACTGGTTGCGGCCAGTTTGAATAATAATTCTGTGGATGCCACGAAGCAGGCGTTGATAAAGGATAAGTCGGTGACGGTCGCGTCTGCGGTGCAGGACGGCAAGAAATTCATTGTTGTCAACGAAACAAGTGCGCCGTCGAATTATACGTTTACCGAGATCAAGGATGTGGTGCAGCCGATACGGGTGGTGTCATTGACGGCCACGGATGCGGTTGCTGAGGATTCGGTCCGGGCTGGTGCGGATCTTGGTGCCAGCATGGTCAATGCGGATGCCGGGAAGCAGGCCACGTCGGTGACGTCGTTGGCGGCGACAGAGGCGTTGCAGCAGTTTGATACGGAAGCGAATCCGGCGCCGGCTTCTACTGCTCCTTCTCCGGCTCAAGAGGCTCAGCCGCAGGCCGCGGCCGGTGATGTGACGAGTGCGAATACGTTGTTCTTATTTGATACGTCGGCGGCAATGGCACAGTCGGCGGATGATGGGCGCACCTGGTTCCAGGTGGTTTCTAATGCGATTGCGCAGGCAGCACCAATGGTGGGGGTCCAGCACCAAGTGGCGTTGTGGAATTATTCGTCACCGCTGAACCCGGGGGTGAAAAAGGGGTGGCGAGAGAATGTGAGTTTTACCTCGTCGATGACGAATGAGGAGCTTGGTAATACGGCGATTGGGTTTACTACCGGTGGTGTGCCGCAGACTCGGGCGGCAACGGTGGCGGCGCTGAATTATGCCACGTCGTATGCGAAGGAATCTAGTCAGCCTGCCCGGGTGGTGCTTATTACTACTGGCACGTCGGATTTGGGGGATATGTCGGCGGTGACACAGGCGTTGTCGGCGGCGAAGGCTGCGAAAGTGGAGCTGTCGGTGGTGCATGTGGGTACTGGTACGCAGGACAGCGAGTTAATGAAGGCAGCCCAGGCATCTGAGGTGGTGACGACTGCTGGTAACGTGGCGGATGTGATTGAAAAGCTCAGTGGGGTGAAATAAGAGAAACCGACTGTTACGTCGGTTTTTTAGGAGCTTTTGCGACGCCTAGCGGCGAGTTCATCAACCTCCGTTTCTGGGGTGTCGGTGGTGGGTTGGTCGACTCGTTCCGAGGGGAATGCGGAAATGGTGCCGGTGAGTTCTTTCATGATGCCGGGCACCGCAATGCCGAACACGCCTTGTCCGCCGCCGAGCAGGTCGATGACTTCTTCGGCGCTGCGGCATTCGTAGACGGTGGTGCCGTCAGAGACGAGGGTGATTTCGGCAAGGTCTTCGACGCCGAGGTCGCGGAGCTTGTCGACGGCCTGCCGAATGTTTTGGAGGGAAATACCAGTGTCGAGCAGTCGTTTGACGATTTTTAGGACCAGAATGTCTTTAAAGGAGTAGAGGCGTTGCGACCCGGAGCCCCGGGCGGTGCGGATACTAGGTTCCACGAGTTTGGTGCGGGCCCAATAGTCGAGTTGCCGGTAGGTGATGCCAGCGACTTGGCAGGCTATGGGTACTCGGTAGCCAAGGGCTTCGTCGGGTCCTCCCATATCGAAGAGTGATTCTTGAATGGGGTGGTCGTTAGTCATTATTATTCGCACTCCTTGCGGTCTTATACTCCACTAAAGAACTTCATGGTTTTGTTAGGGCGTTAGGGCAAGGTTAACGAAGCTCCACTGTGAGGGCCTGCGACACGCCGCTAATTTAAACCTCAGGTTGAAGTTTAAACTTATTTTGGATCTTTGTCACTCACCCGCGACAAAGGTATCTCAATTATTATTCTTTCGAATCGTTTTGGGGATTATCATCCGAACCCAATAAATCCGCTTCGCTGACTCCCATGCTCTCCATGAGCTTGGAAAAATCCGCATCGGCGGCCGCG
>CAJZGD010000038.1 GCA_915275065.1 uncultured Corynebacterium sp.
CGCCCGGTTTTTTCGTCGCCCCCGCCCACCCCCATGGTGTGCCACATTGCAGTGGTTCTTTGCACACGTCAACACCATAAAATCGGCAGAAAATCCCAAAAATATAATGATTTCTTAATATGTTAACTGGTGATATTCGCCAAGTTTTTCTTGCTACTCGTACCCGAACGACATATCTTGTTGGTAGCGATCTTTCATGCATCAATTCGCTAACAATCCGTGTGAAAGGTTGACATCCTTATACTCTTCAAGCTTGGAAAGTAGGCATTCACATGAAGCGTTTTATCCGCACATCTGTTGCTGCTGCCGCCGCAACAAGTCTCCTGATTTCGGCAACACCAGCAATGGCTCAAGAGAGCACTACCGCCTCTCTATCCAAGGAAACAGAAACCTCCACGGCCACCACCAGTGAACACAAGTCGGAAGAACCGACCACCGAAAAAGACAAGGAAAAAGGCAGCGGGTTGCTGGAGGGTTTGACCGCCCTCTCCCGGGAAGATAACGGTCTTTTGAGCGCAAAGAAGATCAAGGAGTGGCTGGAATTGATCAGCACCATCTTCAAGACCCTCACCAACGTTTTCAATATCACCAACAAATTCTAAAAATTGGCTAAACGGTGTGCGGTAGTTGGGAACCGCACGCCTTCGACCACACCAACGGAAAAACACCCGAATTAGGGTAATAATTCGCTGGTGAAACACCATAATCAACCAGGGCATATCCTGAATTTCAGAACAAATGTACCAGTAGTTTAACCTGAGAATTCCCTTGCCCGCGTTGGTGATCTTCGCTAGACTTACCGAAGATTCATTCGCAAGACAGACTCCACACTGAAGGATTAATTCCAATGAAACTTTTCTCTCGTAAGGCCCTCCTGGCTGTTGCTACCGCCGCCGCTGTCACCACCGGGGCCATGACCGCCCCCGCCCTGGCTCAGCAGACCAGCACCACCACTACTACTACCACCACCCAGCCCGCATCCGCATCTCCTAGCGAAAGCGAAGAAGCTAACTCTGGTAGTGGTGAGCTCCGCGGCATGTCCCGGGATGATAAAACCGGCAAGGTCTCCGCTAAGAAGATTGGTGAATGGATCGGCATCATCGGCACCATCCTGACCGTCATCACCTCGGTCATCACCTTCATGGGCAAGATCCCGAACTTCAACTTCGGTCGGTAATCCCCAGCCTTAGCCGAGAGGCTAACGTCGAAAAGCCCCACCCGTAAGAGCAAGATCGAGTGGGGTTTTCTGCTGCCTGCTTTGCCCCTAACCGCCGGATGTCACCCGGTACACATCGAACACACCTTCGGTATTACGCAATTGAGTCATGAGCGACCCCAGCTGCTTCGTATCCGACACCGTAAACGTGAACCGAATCATGGCCACCCGATCCTCCGATGCGTGGGAATTCATGGCCACCACCGACACCCGCTGCTCATTAATCACCCGGGTGAGCTCCATCAACAACCCGGCGCGATCCAAGGCTTCGAGCTGCAACGTCGCCTGGAACACCGACTTGCCTTCCGACGCCCACGCCACCGACACCAACCGTTGCGGCTCCTGGCGGAGCTTTTCCGCGTTGGTGCAGTCCGTTCGGTGCACCGACACCCCACCGCCGCGGGTCACAAACCCGAAAATGGAGTCCCCCGGCACCGGCATACAGCACCTGGCGAGCTTCGCCATGACGTCCGGGCTGCCCTCCACCAGGATGCCGGAGCCGTTCTCTGACGCCTGCGATTTCGCCGTTACAAGCTCGCTGAAGGGGGTGCGGGCCACCAGGGTATCGACCGCATCGTCGGCGTCCCCGAATGCCGCCATCAGCCGGTTGGCCACGTGCTGGGCGGAAATGCCGCCCGCCCCGATTGCAGTATAGAGCGCGTCCACGTCCGCGTAGTGCAGTTCCGTGGCCACCGCCTTCATTGATTGGGCGGTGAAGAGTCGGTGGATTGGGAGCCCACCACGTTGCACTTCTGCGGCCAGTGCGTCCCGGCCGGCTTCGAGGAATTCTTCCCGGCGCTCTTTGGCGAACCATTGGCGGATTTTTGCCTTGGCCCGGGGTGAGATCACGAATTCTTGCCAGTCGCGTGAGGGCCCCGCCTTGGGGTCTTTGGAGGTGAAGATTTCTACCCGGTCGCCCGATTTGAGTTTTGATTCCAATGCCACGAGTTTGCCGTTGATTTTCGCCCCGATACACCGATGCCCCACCTCTGTGTGCACCGTGTAGGCGAAATCGACTGGTGTGGCGTCAACGGGCAGGTTCACCACATCTCCTTTGGGGGTGAACACAAAGATTTGTTTACTGCTTAGGTCGTAGCGGAGGGAGTCGAGGAATTCGTTAGGGTCTGCTGCTTCTTTCTGCCAGTCCAAGAGTTGGCGCATCCACGCCATTTGGTCGATTTCTGCTTGCTCCCCGGAGTGGCTTCCTTTGGTTTCTTTGTACCGCCAGTGGGCGGCAATGCCGTATTCCGCATTGACGTGCATTTCGTGGGTGCGGACCTGTACTTCTAGTGGTTTGCCGCCGTCGCCCATGACTGTGGTGTGGAGTGATTGGTACACCCCGAATTTTGGGGAGGAAATGTAGTCTTTGAATCGGCCGGGCATGGCTGCGAACAGGGAGTGCACCACCCCGATGGCTGCGTAGCAGTTATTGAGGTTGTCGACGAGGATTCGGATGCCCACTAGGTCGAAGATTTCGTCGAAGTCTTTGCCGCGCATGACCATTTTTTGGTAGATCGACCAGTAGTGTTTTGGTCGGCCTTTGACTTCGGCATCAATGTTGTTTTCTTTGAGCCCTTGTTGGAGGATCGATATGATTTCTTTGAGATAGCGGTCGCGTGAGGGGGCCCGGTCGGCGACGAGTCGCACCACTTCGTCATATTTTTTTGGGTAGAGGATGGCGAAGGATAGGTCTTCGAGTTCCCATTTGATGCTGGACATTCCCAGGCGGTGTGCAAGGGGGGCGATGACGTCGAGGGTTTGGCGGGCTTTTTTGGCTTGTTTTTCTGGTGGTAGGAACCGCATGGTGCGCATGTTGTGCAACCGGTCGGCTACTTTAATGACGAGTACTCGTGGGTCTTGGGCCATGGCCATGACCATTTTTCGGATGGTTTCCGCTTCAGCTGCTGCCCCTAGTGCTACTTTGTCGAGTTTGGTGACCCCGTCGACGAGGCGGGCTACTTCTTCGCCGAAGTCGTCGGTGAGGTCGTCGAGGGAGTATTCGGTGTCTTCGACGGTGTCGTGGAGCAGTGAGGCGATAACGGTGGTGGTGTCCATGCCGATTTCGGCGGCGATGGTGGCCACGGCAAGGGGGTGGGTGATGTAGGGGTCACCGGATTTGCGAAATACGCCTTCGTGGAGGCGTTCTGCGGTGTCGTAGGCGCGGGAGAGGAGTTCTACGTCGGCTTTGGGGTGGAATTCCCGGTGGATACTCAGAAGTGGTTCGAGGACGGGGTTGACTTTGACCCGGTTGCCGGTGAGGCTGCGGGCTAGGCGCGCCGACATGCTTCGCATCGTGTTGGAGGACTGTTTGGTGGTTTTGGTAGCCCGCGATGAGGTCATGGTGCTGTTCGCCTTTCTTGCCCGTGTATCTGGTTATTGTACTGCTTTGTTGGGTGTGTCAAGGAGTACGGAACGCGAACCCAGGAACGGAGCGCTGTTGTGCTCTCTTCCGGGTTCGCGTTGCTGTGAGTTTGGTGCGGGTGGGTTGTTGGGTGGGCGGTAAGTTTTTAGGGTTCGTTGACGACGTAGAGTGGGGCGTCCGGGAGCCGGTCGCGCCCGTTTAATCCTGTGACTTCGAGGACAACGGCGTAGCCGGCCACTATGCCGCCCATGTCGGTGATGAGGTCTCGGGCCGCCAGCAGGGTGCCGCCGGTTGCCAGCACGTCGTCGATGAGGACGATTTTTTTGCCGGTGAGGTCGAGGCCGTTGCGGGGGAGTTCCAGTGCGGCGCTGCCGTATTCGAGGGCGTATTCTTTGGTGATGACTGGTGGTGGGAGTTTTCCTTTTTTACGGATGGCGAGCAGCCCTAACTCTAGTTTGTAGGCGACGGCTGATGCGAGGAGGAAGCCGCGGGCGTCAAGGCCACTGATGAGTTCCGCCCCCATGGTTGTGGCGGCGGCGGCCAGGTCGTCGACGAGGAGTCGTAGTGCTTCCGCGTCGGCAAGCACGGGGGTGAGGTCTTCGAAGACTACACCGGGTGCCGGGAAGTCGGGCACGGATCGGGTTTTTTGCCGGAGGGCTTCCTGGACCTGGGTGCGACGGGTGATGTGGTGGTCAGTCATATTTTGCCTTAGGTGATTCCTTACACGTTTGAGGTTCAGGTACTAACCTAAGGGTTTTACTCTCCATGCCACAAATTTTTTGGTTTCCACTGGGGTCTGGCGGGTTGTGTGACAGGCTGGTGTGTTGGTGGGTGCCCAGCCTAAGCGGTGTGGGTGGGGTGCATGTTAGTTTTTCCACCGGTCCATGTTCCACCCCACCCCAAACAGGTCGGTGTTTTCGGCAACGCCCTCCACGGATTTATTGAGTACGAATACGCGGGGTTGGACGGCGAGCGGTACGGTGCGGGTATAGTCCCAGCTGAGGTTTTCTTCGCGGCGAACAACCTCGATGTCGGAGGCTGGGTTTGGCACGTAGGGGAAATTAAATTGGGGGTCGAGTGCTTGGAGCACGGCGTCTGCCTTGCCGTCGGTTGCTTGGTCTACCCCGTCTTCGTCTTGATAGCTGAAGGGGAGGTTGCTGACCGAGGCGGCTTCGTTGGAGACGTCGAGGATGGTGATGCCGGCGGGTTCACAGGAGGCTTTGATGGCTGCCACCATGGCCATTTTGCGTTTATCGGGGGCGAAGTAGCCGATGCGGATGGTTTTACCGGTGAGTTTTTTGGCTTGGTCGATATTGACCCCTAAGTGTTGGTCGGAAATTTCTTTGAGGTGGGTGGCGATGCTGTCGCCGGGGCGGATGGTGCGCAGCGCTACGGGTTGCACTTCTACCCCGGATTCTTTTGATGAGGCCTGGGCGACGGCGGCTTGGTCGACGCAGGCGGCGAATGCTTGGCGGTCCGCCTGGTCAGCAAAAACGCCGGCGCTGGCGAGAATGAGATGTTCGGCGAGGACCCCGGGGTTGGCTTTGACGATGTAGGGGTTTTTGTTGTCGTTCCGGTCGATCCAGGTGGTGTCGGTTTTGCTGTCGGCTTCGGCGATGTGAAGGTTGCCGGCGTCGGCGAGTTTGTGCAGGTCGGTGCCTTTGGGGTAGACGATGAGTTTGTCTAATACGGCGGGTTCTCCATAATATTTGTCGTTGCGCACCAGGGTGACGGCGCCGTCGGGGGCTACGGATTTCACGAGGAATGGGCCGGAGCTCACTTGCAGCGCGGGGTCGAAGCTTCCGAGGTCGAAGCCGCTGTTCCAGACTTGTGCGACTTGTTGCAGGCGGGGTAGGTCCCGGTTATGGAGGGCGGTGTTGAGGTCTGCCAAGCTCATGTTGGCTTTGGCGGCGATGGCGTGCGCCGGCAGGAGGGTGCCGCCGCTGAATAGGTAGCGCCAGCGGGGCCCGAAGTTGCCTTTGAAAACGACGGTGGCGGTTTTGTTTCCGGGCTGGCAGTTGATGGTGTCGATTTGTTCCATCAGGGGGTTGTAGGAGTCGAAGAGGGGTCGGGAGGTGGCGGCGACTTGGGCGAGTAGGAATGAATCGCAGGTGACGGGTTGCCCATCGGAGTAGACGGCTTTGTCGGTGATTTGGTACTCCACCCGCATGGGGGCACCCGGTAGTGCTCGTACTTCCACCAGGTCGGTGTTGGGAATGCGTTGCCCTTCGGGGCCATTGACGAATGCACCGGGATAGACGCGCCCCATGAGTTGGTGGATATTGCTGGAAAAACCAATACCAGTGGTGACGTTGGTGTTAATAAGGTAGTCATCAAGCACATAACCGAATGAGTTTTCTGCTTTGGTTTCTTCGGTTTTGTTGTTACTGCACCCGGTAACAAGCAAGATCGTTGCCATGATGAGGGCGAGTGAACGGGTTGTGGTCTGCGATGCCATGGCTAAATGGTACCCTGTCCCCCGCTTGTCGACGCCCTCACGGTAGCAAATGCGGCATCGGGGCGCGCAAAAATCGCCACCCACCCATACGATGCTGGGCGGGTGACGATGATGTTGGTCACCTAGTTGTTGTGTCCGGGGCGCCAACTTGTGCCGGATCCCGAAGAACCAGTGGGCCGCTCGGTGCCGGCCCCCCGGCGCTGGGCGGCGGTGGCTTCGACGCGGGAGCGTTCCTTTTCGATTTCTTCCGCTTCGGCTTCTTCGGCGGTTTCGCCGCTGGCCAGCCGGGCCCGGAATTCCGCGACCTCGGCGTTGTGGTTCTTGCATTCCTTGGTGCGGTTCTTAATGCTCACCAGGAATGGGGTGGCCAGGAAGATGGAGGAAACGGTACCCCAGATCACGCCGATGAGCTGGATTAATGCCAGGTCTTTGAGGGTGCCCACCCCCATGAGCCACACGGCCACGATCATGAGCGCCAGGATGGGCAGCACGGAAATCACCGTGGTGGAGATCGACCGCATCACCGTTTGGTTGATGGCCAGGTTGGCGTGTTCGCCGTAGGTCATTCGTTTATTGCCTAGGTAGCCGGCGGTGTTTTCCCGCACTTTGTCGAACACGATCACGGTGTCGTAGAGGGAGAATGCCAGCACGGTGAGCAGGCCGATCACGGTGGCTGGGGTGACCTCGAAACCGGCAATGGCGTACAGGCCGGTGATGGTGATGAGGTCCACGAACAGGGCGAGGATGGCGGCAACGGCCATTTCTCGCTGCAGCCGGATGGCAATGTAGACGAATACGGCAATGAGGAACACGCCCATGGACATGAGCATGCGGTTGGTGATGGTGCTGCCCCAGGATTCGCTCACGGTGGAGTCACCAATGGCATCGGGTGTTTGCTGGCCTGCGCTATTGACCGGCTTGTAGGCGTCGAAAAGCGCCTGCCGGGCCGCATCAATCTGGGCTTGGGTGAGTCGTTTGGAGTTGATTTCCAGGATCCTGGTGTCCCCGCTGCCCACGATTTGCACCTGCTCGGGGTCTACCCCGGTGGCTTTCGTGAAGGTTTCCTCTACCTGGGATGTTTCCAGGTTTGCGGCCGGCATATTCATTTTCGTGCCGCCCTCAAAGTCGATACCGAGGTTGAAGCCGCGGAGGACAATGCCGAGCAGGCAAACCACGATGATGCCGAGGGTGACCCAATACGCGGTGCGGCGCTTCTCAACGAAGTTGAGATTGCCATCACCGGTAAAGATTTGGGTGGCTGTGCTTGGTGAAGACATGATTACTTCTTCTCCTCTTCGTCATCGTCTTGGGCAACCAGATGCGCGCTGGTGCGAATAATTCGCTCCTCCACGCTCTCTGCCGGCTCCGCTGGCTCCTTGGTGGCGCCGGTCACTGCCGACCCGGATTCCCCGCTGGCACCCGGTTTGACCGCGCCCCGCTGTTTCACAATCTCGAACACCTTCCCCAACCCATTGAACGCGGGTTTGGCGGCCCACGGCTTGCGGGATGCCAAAATCACCAGTGGTGCGGTGAGTAAGTAGGTCACAACCAGGTCGAATACCGTGGTCAGGCCCAGGGTGAAGGCGAAGCCTTTCACCTCGCCCACCGCCAGGAAATACACCACAACGGAGGCGATGAGGGTCACAAAGTTACCGGTCACGATGGTTTGCTTGGCGCGGTCCCATGCGTGCGGCACTGCCGACCGGAAGGTACGCCCGTGGCGGATCTCGTCCTTAATGCGTTCGTACAGCACCACGAACGAGTCGGCGGTCGCACCGATGCCGATGATCAAACCGGCGATACCTGCCAGGTCCAGGGAGTAGCCGATGAGCCGGCCGAGCAGCACCAGGGCACCGTACACCAACACTTCGGCCAGCACCAGTGACACTAGGGAGACCAGGCCGAAAATCCGGTAGAAGAACAGGGAGAACAGTGCCACCAGTGCGAAACCGACCAGGCCCGCAAACAGGCCGGCCTTGAGTGATGCCAACCCCAGCGACGCGGGCACCGTGATTGCCGTGCCGCCGGATTCGCCGTTCTCGCCGGCGAAGCTCAGTGGCAGGGCGCCGTAGCGCAGGTTATTCGCCAACTCGGTGGCCTCGTCCTGGGTGAATTGGCCGGTAATGGCCGTGGACGACCCAACCGGGGTGGGTGATTGGATCTGCGGGGCCGAAATAATCTTCGAGTCCAGGGTGATGGCAACCTGCTGCTGTAAATATTCTTGGGTGAGTTTCGCCCAGGTTTCCGAGCCTTTTTCATTATCGCCGGCCTTGAAGGCGAAGCTGATCTCCATTTGGCCGGTTTGGCTGTTCAAACCACCGGTAATGGGCCGGTTGGAATCAATCTCGTTACCGGTAAGTCGCTTGCCGTGCACCGGGTCGGTTTGCCCGACCAGTAGCGGCACCTCACCCAAAATATACGGCTGGTTGGTGCCGGCGTCGCAGGCCACCAGGGGTAGCGCCGGATCGTCGGAGCCCTGCAACGGGTCGGGGGCGCTGCTGCACACCATGAGGGTGGATGCGGCTAGCTGTTTCGCACCATCCTTCGATTGCCGGTCCTCCTTGAGTACCTTCAGTTGTTCGGTGCGCTGCTTGTTGGCGGCGATGGAGTCGGCGGCTTTCGCCGGGGCTTTGGCGGTCACCTTGAGGTCCGGGACTTTAATCTCCGGGAGCTCTTGGTTTTCGTTGCCCTGCTTTTTGGCTTGCTCTTCCTGGGCTGCCTTCTGCTTTTCGACGTTTTTCCGCAGTTCGTCGAATTTCTTCTGCACTTCCTCGGCCGGCATCAGACCGGTGGTTACCCACCTGTTGCCCATTTCTTCAATGGCCTTGATAATGCTGTCGTTATCTACCGAGGCGTCAGGTTGCGCAACTGGCCGGAACAGCAACTGTGAGGTTTGTCCCACGGCACGCGCCTGGGAGGTGTCTTCCCCGGGCACGGTAATCACCAGTGAGGTGCCGTCAACAATCACATTGGCGCCGGACACGCCCATACCATTGACGCGGTTTTCGAGAATATTTTTCGCCTGTTGCAGCTGGTCCTGGGTGGGGGTGGCGCCTTGAGGCACCAGGGTGATACGGGTACCACCCCGCAGGTCAATGCCAAGCTTTGGGGTGGCACTGCGGTCGCCGGTTAAGAAAATAACAGCATAAATAACGATGATGAACAGGCCAAAGATCGCAATTGCTTTCTTTGGCCACGTTTCCCATCGTGACCCGCCGCTTCGTCGTTTCGAAGCCAATGAACTATCTCCTTGAATTTACGTGTTTACTGGCCAGTAACCGCCGACTCCTCGTGATTTCATGAGGGAAATCAGCTGTGCCGTATTTTGAAGTATTACCAGGCAAACATAGCTACAACCAGGGGTTTTCACCTCATCGCCTTAGTAAAACCTGTGCTTGAAAAATTTTCCACGCACACACACCGAAATATGCTACGGCATGTGGCATAAGAAAAGCGATTGGCCGCCCCACATGCCGCACCCACATTCAGGCAAAAACCCACATTTTCGGCCGAGCCCCCGTGACATTCCCCACCATGGGGCATATCCCCCAAGCCTTACGACGCCCTATTGGTATCATCCGCAGGTTTCTCGGCTGCCGGCTGCTCCCCCGCTGGCGACTCCCCTGCGGCTTGTTGTTCTGGTGCCGCTTCCACCGCTGGTTGGGCCTTTTTCTCCTGGGTGAGGTTCTTAATCACGGCGTATTTCTCCCACGTCGAAACCACCCCCGGCGAGGTTTCCAACTCCACGGTGGTGTCAGTGATGCCACGGATGGTGGCATGCAGCCCAGCAGTGGTGATAATCACATCGCCGATCATGAGGTTTTCTTGAAGCTGGCGGATGGTATCGAGGTGACGACGCTGTTTGCGTTGGATGATGAGGCTGGGGATCATTATCACGATGAGAATGAGTATCAACAAAATGATTGAGAAATCCATACTGCACAACTATTCCAGAAATGTGGGTGGGTGAGAAGCTGATTCCTGGTGGGTGAACCCCCGTGTTCCCCCACTATCGCCCGCGGCTAGCTTCCCATGGTGCCCTCGGGCGGTTCGAGCCCAAGATGCCGCCAGGCGGCGGCGGTAGCGACCCGGCCCCGGCCGGTGCGGGTGATCATGCCGGCCCGCACCAGGTAGGGTTCGCAAACCTCTTCCACGGTGGACGCTTCTTCGCCGACGGCAATGGCGAGGGTGGATACCCCAACGGGGCCGCCGCCGTGGCCTTTGATGAGGGCGGTGAGGACGGCGCGGTCGAGCCGGTCGAGGCCCATGGCGTCCACGTCGAACACGATGAGGGCGGCGCGGACGGCCTGAAGGTCGATGTGGCCGGTGCCGTGAACGTCGGCATAGTCGCGGACGCGACGAAGCAGCCGGTTGGCGATGCGGGGTGTGCCGCGGGAGCGGGAGGCGATTTCGACGGCGGCATCGGGGTCGATGCCCACCCCAATGATTTTGGCGGCCCGGCTCACAACCTGGGTGAGGTCGGGGGTGTCGTAGAATTCCATTTGGGCGGTGAAGCCGAACCGGTCGCGGAGGGGGCCGGTGAGCATGCCGGATCTGGTGGTGGCGCCGACCAGGGTGAAGGGGGCGAGTTCGAGGGGGATGGAGGTGGCGCCGGGTCCTTTGCCGACGATGACGTCGATTCGGAAGTCTTCCATGGCCATGTAGAGCATTTCTTCGGCGGGTCGGGCCATGCGGTGGATTTCGTCGATGAACAGGACGTCGCCTTCCATGAGGTTGGAGAGCATGGCGGCAAGGTCGCCGGTGCGTTCGAGGGCGGGCCCGGAGGTCATGCGAAGGCTGGTGCCCATTTCGTAGGCGATAATCATGGCCATGGTGGTTTTACCGAGTCCGGGCGGCCCGGAGAGCAGCACATGGTCGGGGGTGACGTTGCGGTTTTTCGCCCCGGTGAGAACGAGGTTGAGTTGGTCACGTACTTTGGGCTGGCCGATGAATTCGGCGAGACTGCGGGGCCGGAGGGTGGTTTCGATGTCGGTTTCGGTGTTGAGGGCGTGGGGGTTGATGGTGCCCCTGCCGGCGGCGGTGGGGTCGGTGGGGGGTGTGCCGCCAGTGGGCCCGGAGGGTTCGGCCAGGTTGAATTCGGTTTTTTCTACGTTTGCCATGGGTGTGCTCCGTTGTGGTTTGGGGGTGGGTTGTTATTGTTTGCCGAGGAGGTTCAGGCTGGCGCGTAGGGCGGCCGGGGTGGTGAGGGTGGGGTCGGCGGCAAGAACCGTGGCGAGAACGGGTTCGGCGGTTTTTTCGGCGAATCCGAGGCTGGCGAGGGCTTCGAGCACTTGTTCGTAGGTGTCGGTGTGTGGGACGGCCACGGGGGCGGGGGTTTCCGGGGCGGCGTAGGTGGCGACTTTGTCTTTGAGGTCAACAACCATTCTTTCGGCCATGCGTTTGCCCACCCCGGGGATTTTTTGGAGGGTTTTGGTGTCGCCGTGGGTGATGGCGTGGGCGAGTTCCGGGGTGGTGTAGACGGATTGGGCGGCGAGGGCGAGTTTGGGGCCCAGCCCGGAGACGGTTTGGAGGGTGGCGAACATGTCGCGGGTGGGGGCGTCGAGGAATCCGTAGAGGGTTTGGGATTCTTCCCTGACGATCATGGTGACGAGGATGAAGGTTTCGGCGCCGCGGGTGAGGTGCCCGAGGGTGGTGGGGGTGGCGAGGACTTGGTAGCCAACGCCGGCGCATTCGATGACGGCATGGTGGGCGGTGATGTCGATGACGGTTCCGCGTAGTGAGACGATCATGGGGTTCCTTGCAGCTTATCGACGCCAGGCGCCGCGGGGGTGAAGGTGTTGTGTTTGGAGTTGGGCTCGGAGTTCTTCCGGGGTGGTGGGGTGTTTGCTGTGGTGGGCTTGCTTTGCCTGGCCCAGGATTCCGCGTTGGTGGCGAGATTGGGCTTGGGCGCGGGCCTCGGCTTCCCGGTTGGTGATAAGAAGTGGGGCCCGCCAGCAGTGGCAGACGGCGAGCGCCAGGGCGTCGGCGGCGTCGGCCGGTTTGGGGGCTTCGGTGAGCCCAAGGATGCGGGTAATCATGGCGGTCATTTGTTTTTTGTCCGCCCGACCGTTTCCGCTGATGGCTTTTTTGACTTCGCTGGGGGTGTAGAGGTGGACGTCGATGCCGCGTTGGGCGGCGGCGAGCATGAGGACGCCCACGCCGTGGGCGGTGTTCATGACGGTGGACACATTCCCGCGTTCAAATATGCGTTCGATTGCTACGACGTCGGGTTGGTATTGGTCAAGCCAATCGTTGACGGCTTCGCTGAGTTCTAGGAGCCGGTGGGCGATATCGGAGTCGGAGGGGGTGCGGACCACACCGACGGCCACGGGAATGACAGAGCGGCCTCTACCGGCTTGGACGACGGAGAGGCCGCAGCGGGTCAGTCCGGGGTCGATCCCCATGACTCGCATTCCTTCGATAGAGACCACTGGCATGGTTTCCCCCTGGTGTGACCGGTTTTCATGTACCACCCGAAGGTAGCATATGGATCGGACAGGTTTGGGGGCGACACCGCAATTATTCGGCGTCGAGGGCAGCTAACACTTCGGCGGAAAGGTCCATGTTGGTGTAGACGTTTTGCACATCGTCGGATTCTTCCAGGGCGTCGATGAGCCGGAAGATTTTTTTCGCGTCGGCGAGTTCCAGGGCGACTTCGACGGAGGCGCGGAAGTCTTGTTCGGAATCGTCGACCTCGATGCCGGCGTCGACAAGCGCCGTCTTGATCGCGGCAAGGTCGCCCGGGGCGGACACGATTTCGAACCGGTCGCCTATTTCGTTGACTTCTTCGGCACCTGCCTCTAGGACGGCGAGGAGCACATCGTCTTCGCTGAGGTCCCCTTTGAGCACGGAAACCACGCCTTTGCGGGTGAACATGTAGCTCACGGCACCGGATTCGGCCATGTTGCCGCCGTTTTTCGTCATGGCGGTGCGCACTTCGGTGGCGGCCCGGTTGCGGTTGTCGGTGAGGCATTCAATGAGGATGGCCACCCCGTTGGGGCCGTAGCCTTCGTACATGATGGTTTGCCAGTCGGCGCCGCCGGCTTCTTCACCGGAGCCGCGTTTGCGGGCGCGTTCAATATTGTCGTTGGGGACGGAGGCTTTTTTGGCTTTGCGGATCATGTCATCCAGCGTGGGGTTGGCTGCTGGATCCCCACCGCCGGTTCGGGCCGCAACCTCAATGTTTTTAATCAGCCGGGCAAATTCTTTGCCACGCTTGGCATCATTTGCGGCTTTTTTGTGTTTTGTGGTTGCCCATTTTGAATGGCCTGACATGTGTCTGTTCCCTTTACAATTTCAGCGACGGATTCTTTTACGATGTGCAAATTATACGGCATGAATGCGGGTTCGTCCCGCCGGCCTGGGTGTCGGGCATGGGGCCGACCACACGTATCCTGCGGGTTTATTGCTGCCCCGGGGCAAGGTTTTTCAGCGGCACCGACTGCTGGCCGGTGCGCAAATCCCGGGTGAGTCCTTCCTGGGTGACGCTGGCCACCAGGTCGCCGGCCTGGTTAAAGACCCGGCCGTGAGTGAGCGCCCGACCAGCGTGGGCGGAGGGGGAAATCTGGTCGTACAGTAACCATTCGTCGGCCCGGAACGGCCGCAGAAACCAGATCGCATGGTCGAGGGAAGCCAATTGGACCGGATGGTTGGGGTGCGGCACCAGGGCGGTGTGCAGCAGAGTCATGTCGGACATGTAGGTCAGGGTGCACAGGTGGGTGGTTTCATCATCGGGGAGCCGGTTTTTGGTCTTAAACCACACGAGTTGTTGGCTATTGGTGTAGGGGTTGTGGTCATATCGGTCGGCGGGAACCCGCCGGATATCCCAGTCCGTCCATTCAGCGAGCAGGGCGCGGGAGCTGGGCGGCAATGCGGCGGTGTCGGTGGGCGGAATGTCATCGGGGTTGGGGACGGCCCGCATATCGTCAGAGTGTTCGATTCCGCTGTCAGCGCGGCGGTGGAAAGAACATTGCATGCTGAAAATGGGGGTGCCGTTCTGGATGGCAGTGACATGCCGAGAGGTGAATGATCCACCTTCTTTAATGGGATCGATCTGGAATATGACCGGTGTAGTGGCGTCGCCGGGGCGCACAAAATATGCATGGAGGGAGTGAACACTCCTGTCGGGTGTGGTAGTGCGGATGGCGGCGGCGAGGGCTTGGGCCGCAACCTGGCCACCAAAGGTGCGGGTGAAGGTGGTGGTGATGACGGGGCCGCGG
>CAJZGD010000039.1 GCA_915275065.1 uncultured Corynebacterium sp.
CCCGGAGCCGCTACCATCGTCGGCGCTGGTGGGGCCGGCATAGTCCGCGGCGAGGACGACGGTGATGGCGCCGTTGGTGAGCGTGGCGTCGGCAACAATCGGGAGCCCACCTAGTTCTTGGGCGATCGCTGCCGCCTCCTCATTGGTTTCCTGCGGTGCCAAAACCTGCGACTGGCTGTAGGTGCCCACCTCGGCGTTGCCGGTCTCGCCGACCGTGTAGCCGGCGCTCTTGAGCACGCTCGCCACGGTGGTGGCCAGCCCGGTGGTTCCTGAGGCGTTGAGCACTGTCACCGTCGAGGTCGCCGCTGGTTGCGCCGACGTGGTGGTGGCCGCGGTGGAGCTGCCCAGGTTCTCGTTGCCACCCAGGAGTTGGTCGAAGAATTTATGCACCTGGCGGGGATCCACCGTCACCACGGATTCACCATTGTCACCAGTGCCGTCGATAGAGGTCACGGGGATGGTATTGAATTTCACATTGCCGCCGGTCAGGTTGGACATTTGTACCGCCAGTTGGGAGAGGTCCCAACTGCTGTCGAGGGTGAGCGATCGCTTGGCGGCGTCCTGGAGCTTCAACAGGGTGCCGCCCTGCAACATGTTTGTCGAAAGTATCTTCGAGACCAGGGAGGCCATGTAGGCCTGCTGCCGCACGATGCGGTCCAGGTCGCCGCGCGGCAAACCGTGCCGTTGCCGCACGAATGCCAACCCCTGCGCCCCGTTGAGGACCTGCCTGCCGGCGGGGAAATTCGCCCCCGAAAACTCGTCGTTGACCGCGGCATTGAGGCACACCTCGACCCCGCCCACGGCGTCGGTAAGCAGCACGAATCCCACCAGGCCGACCTCCGCGTAGTGGTCCACGCTAATGCCGGTCAGGTCGGAGATGGCGTTGATGAGCCCGCGCTGGCCCGCGGCCTTGGCCTTGCGTTCCAGGCTGGGGCCCTCTTTCTCCCCCTCGGCGAGGAGCCGCTCCTTTTCGATGGCCTTGTGGCCGGAGTATACGCCATTGATTTTGGTGTTCCCAAGGTCATCGTCGTGAATATAGGTGTCGCGGGGGATCGAGATCGCGGTTGCCGACGACCCGTCGTTGGGGATGCGGATCACCATGATGGTGTCCGTGTTGTCTGCCTCCTCGTCACCAGCGTGGAGCATTGCTATTTCCTCCGGGGTGAGCGGGTTGCCCTGCGCATCCGTGCGAGAATCATTGCCCACGAGCAAAACATCCATGGCGCCGTCGGGGGAGCCGTCGGGAATCGGTATTGGTTGCGAATCTATTTTTGGTATGAGGAAATACCCCGCCCCGGCCACCACCAGCATGATGGCAGACAGCAGCGCAATAAGCGCCTTGACGGCGGGTGGGCCCTGTTGTCTAATGGCGGGGCCAACATTCGACCTGGATGACGAATCACGGGAATTACGGTGATGGGACGTAGCACTCATACTGATACCAGGGTAACTAAATAGCCAGGGCTAGACCATGAGCTACCCACAGGTGTCGCCGTGGATATAGTGAAATCATGGTAGGTGTGACGGAATCCGCTGCGGAAAACCCGCTAGACGATAACCTGTTCGAAACGATAGATGATGTGTATTGGCGTGCGACGGTTGGGGATATCATTGCCGCGCACTCTGACCCGCAGCACCCCCTCCGAGCCCTTGACCCGCAACGCTTTACGACGGTGTACCGCCAGGTCACCGCGCTACTCACCAGGGTTGCCACCACCATGGGTCGGTTTCGCCTTCGGGACCAGGTGCCTGTGCGCCCACCCGGCCGGCAGGTGGCGGCCCCGGCCACGGTTCCCGACATATCAGCCCTGGATCTGGTCAGCCAGCTGCGCGCCGACATTCGTAACCTGCGCACCCCGCGTGACCGCTCGGAAATGAGCCGGCTCATGTCCCAGCATTCGGCCACTATCGACGTGTTGGCCCGCACCATCCGTGCCGCGGACGCAGACCATGCGCTGGCGCTCAAGGAAAGCGAAACCCGCAGGCTCCAAGCCCAGCGGCGGGAACAGGCGGCTCGGCGAACCATCCGATATTATGCGGCAGCCAGCCTTATCCTCGGGGTTGCGGTGGTGATCATGTGGCTGGGGTAGCTGGCTGGCCACCTTTGGGGATAATTGCTAACGCGTAGCGAGCAATGCCAATGTGCCACCCCACGTCTTTTCTATTTTGGCTATGGCAGCTAATGCTGTTTCGAGAGAATAACTCTCGGGAATGAGAGCCCCTGGCGGGCAGGAAGGCACATTCGGCGTGGAATGAAGCAGGTCGGTAAATTCCTCCCGCATTGTCGTCACGCTCAATACTTCCTGGGAGTGTGCGTTATCGGGCAGGTTCCGCCGTGCCTCTTTCCATGCTTTCCCTCGGCTGAGTTTCGACAGCTCGGCAAAATCTTTATCCCTGTAGCAATCGACCACACTTTCTATGGTGCGTAGCTCGGTAGTCGTCAAGCTTGTGGAATCGCTGCCTGGCTTGTTTCGATCGCGCAGAGCAATAGGGACAGGACCGCTAGCCCATGCCTGCAATGGTTCTTGGAACAACGGGCAACCGGTCCAAGCGAGCTTCCACCCTTGGGAAAAATAGCAGAGTTTATAGAGCTTCATTGTGTCCACGGTTGGAACCAACTCCGTGATGTATTGACCCACGTCATAAACATTTGCCATTGCTCAAACTCCTTTCCCACTGTGCTGCTATGTGGTCAGTCTAGTGTTGAATAGACTCCACACACTAGACAAGCAGGGTCATGATGACTATGGGCAGGTTATTGGCAATATGCAGCAGGCTCGACAACACAACATTACGGCCGGACAACACATAGACCAGGCCAAGTCCCAGGCCTGCGGCGGCGAAACTTACGGCGTTAATCCATTCTGATGCCACCAACGAATACACGTGGAACATGCCAAACAGCATGCTTGACACCACCAGTGACATCCAGGTGGGGGCGTGTTTCCCGAGAGAACCAATGAGGAACTGGCGGAAAAATAACTCCTCCACTATCGGCGCCACAATCCCGATGTACACCATGGGCAGGATCAGTTGAACCAGGCTTGCCCGGGGCTGAGACAACTCGCCGGTGTTTTGCGGTTCGGCGGGAGCAACACTGAAATAGTCGAAAAGATACTGGGTGAGATACCCAACCGCCACGGTCAGGGCCAGAATCCCCAGATAACCACCAACCACCATGGCGAACGATCGAGTCTTATGCTGCCACGCCCGACGAGCGGCCTCGGCCAGCACCTGGCGGTAGGCCACCAGGGCGGCAAGAATCACCACAACATACACGCCAGGCATGACCATGGTTGGGAGAACCGACCCCAACAGCGGCCTCGACGCATAAACCAGCACAAAAACCCACGTGGCTATCGTGGCGGCATAACTTCGATCACTTACCATGCCCAAACGATACGCCGCCCCACAGCATCATGGCCTCCTGGGTGTGACTATCCGGTCGGTCGTCGGAAAGGCACGAAAAAACCAACGATGGCAGGTTTGCCACCGTTGGTCACCACGTCGACAAGCAAACTAGCAGTCGAAATACAGTTCGAACTCCTGCGGCGTGGGGCGCAACCGCACCGGATCAATCTCGTGATCGTACTTCAACTTGATATACGTATCGATCAGATCCTCGGTAAACACCCCATTATCAGTCAAGAAGTCATGGTTATCCGCCAATGCTTTCAGTGACTCCTCCAACGAACCCGGGGCCTGCGGAATCGACGCAGCCTCCTCCGGCGGCAACTCATACAAATCTTTATCTACCGGTGCGTGCGGCTCAATCCGGTTCTTAATACCGTCCAAACCAGCCAACATCATCGCCGCAAACCCGAAATACGGGTTCCCCGACGGGTCCGGCGCCCGGAACTCAATCCGCTTCGCCTTCGGATTCGAACCCGTGATCGGAATCCGCACCGCCGCCGACCGGTTCCGCTGCGAATACACCAAATTAATCGGCGCCTCAAACCCCGGCACCAACCGGTGATACGAATTCAACGTCGGGTTCGTAAACGCCAACACCGCCGCCGCATGGTGCAAAATGCCACCAATATAATAACGGGCGATATCCGACAACCCCGCATAGCCTGACTCGTCATGGAACAACGGCTTACCGTCCTTCCACAACGACTGGTGCGCGTGCATGCCCGAACCATTATCACCAGCCAGCGGCTTCGGCATAAATGTTGCCGTCTTCCCATGCCGGAACGCCACATTCTTAATAATGTATTTAAACGTCTGCAAATCATCCGCAGCATGCAGCAGCGTATTGAACTTATAGTTGATCTCCTGCTGGCCCCCACCAACCTCATGGTGGAACCGCTCTAAATCAAACCCACACTCCAATAACACCTGGACCATATTATCCCGCACATCTTCCGCCTTATCGTACGGCGGTAACGGGAAATACCCACCCTTCATCCGGGTCTTATAGCCTAGATTCGGCTCCCCATTGAGCTCGTGCTTCTTCCCCCGATTCCACCAGCCCTCAACCGAATCCACCTCATAGAACCCGGCATGCGCATCCGTGGAATACCGCACCGAATCAAACAGGTAAAACTCGGCCTCTGCACCAAAGAAACACGTGTCCGCAATACCCGTCGACGCCAAATACTCCTCAGCCTTCAACGCCACCGTCCGCGGATCCCGGCTAAACGGCTCCTGCGTAAACGGATCCACCACAAAAAACTTGATATTCAACGTTTTCGCCGCCCGGAATGGATCCAACTGCGCCGTCGCTAAATCCGCAATCAGATTCATGTCCGACTCGTCAATGCTGGTAAACCCGCGAATAGACGAACCATCAAAAGCTAAACCATCGGTCAAAGCGTCTGCATCAAGAATATGGGCCGGGATAGTGAAATGCTGTTCCGTGCCGGGCACATCAGTGAATCGAATGTCAATGAACTCGACATTCTCGTCTTGAATAAACTTCAGCGCCTCATCGGCGGAGTGAAAGGCCACGATTACTCCTCAAAAAGTTCTGGCAGTACCACCCCATGGTAACCTATTTTCTATAGTGCGACCAATAAAATATTTGGCCTTATCGCCGCCAGTTAAAGAATAATCCCCAAAACAGCTACATTATTAACCATGGCAAAACGTGACCGCAGCACTGGCCGCACCTGGCTCGACGGCCCAACAATCCCCGCCCCCTACGACGACGATACGCCCGCCAAATGGCCCGGCGAAAAACTCGGCCTTCCCCAAACCGGACCCGGCGCCCTCGCATCCGTCGCCCGCCGCGCCGGGGGAGTGGCCATCGACTGGGTAATCTGCTGGATCATCGCCGGATTCCTCCACATGTTCACCACCTACCTTGGTGACACCGCCACCTTAACCCTCATGCTGTTCGTGATCCTCGGCATTATCAGCGTTACCCTGTTCGCCCGCACCCCCGGCCAGGCGCTCCTCGGTATGGGGGTGGCCCGCGTCGACCAGCGTGACCAGCGGGTTGGTCTCGCCCGGGCAGCAGCCCGCACCCTGCTCACCATTTTTGTGCTCCCCGCCGCCATGGTCGACACTGACGGGCGTGGCATGCACGACCGCGCCACCGGTACCGCGGTCATCCTCGGGTGATCGGCGCTTACAGGCGGTTCCCTCGGGAGGACGTCGGCAAGCCTACTTGCCCTTGTTCTGCCGTTCCGCGTGCCGACGCGCCCGCCGGTTCATGCCCGACATTTTTGCCTGCGCCCCCTTGGGCAGCGGGCCGCGTGGTAGGCCCTGACGGTTCTGGTCCACCGCATCCATGGCCTCAATGCGGGCCGCGATCTCGTACACGTCCTCCTTCTTGTACTTGCGCTCCATCTTCATCAACCGGCTCTGCAACTTCCGCAATGGCACCTGATCCTCGCCATCGCCCACAATCATGGTGTTGATCGGCACCCCAGGCGCCAACCTACGCAACCGCTTCTGCTGCTGCTGGAAGAGCGGGCGCAGCCGGTGCGGTTCGCCTTCACCAACCAGCACAATGCCGCCCACACCAATCACCCGGTGCACAATATCCATGTGCGTGTTATAGGCCACGGCCGACTTGGTGCGCCAGGCCAGACCGACCCCCGCCCGCATGTTCTCTAATGCCCAGCCTGCGGCACCCGGCTGGCCGGCCGCCTGATTATACACATTATTCTGCAGCCGACGGCTGAAAATCCACAACGCTATCGCAACACCTAAAAGTAGGCCGGTGACCAGCATGAACCACTGGCCCCTCCACAGCAACCCAATCAGGAAAAATAGTACTCCCGTGCCAATAACGGCCAGCAGCATGAGCGGCACAAGCTTGGAATCCTGCTTCCGCTGCATTTGGAACGCCTGCCACAATTGCGCCCAATTTTCTTTCCGCTGCGCCCGCTTCGCCGCGCGCTCTTCCTTCTTCGCGTTTTTATCCTCAGCCATGGTCAATACAATAGCCTATGAAAAACCCTAGGTCAGAATAATGCAGCAAACCTGCGCGCCACTGGGTCGGCCGCACCAAACATTCGCCACCCACCCAACCGGTGTGGCAGGTCCGACAACGGCAAAACACAAATCGAACAATCGGACGAGCCGGGGCAGGCTGCCCCAAGCCCCCAAGCCCCGACCACGGACGGCACGAAAAAACCAGCCAGCACCACAACTGACTGGTTCGTGCCGGCTCACGCCGCGGAAAACCTACCGCGACGTTGACACCGGCGTGTCCTGGGACGCACCATAGCGATCCAACAGGGTGGAAGCCTCCTGCGCCGTCGACACATGCGCATTCTTCGCCAAATGCTGCAAATTCTCCGGCAGCGGCAACCCCCGGGCCTCCATTGCCTGCGCATACAACTTGCCCGCCCGATACGACGACCGCACCAATGGGCCCGACATCACCGCGCCGAAACCAAGCTCCAATGCGAAATCCCGATGCTCAATAAACTCCTCCGGCTTCACCCACCGGTCAATCGGGTGGAACCGTGGGCCCGGCCGCAAATACTGGGTAATCGTCAAAATGTCGCACCCGGCCGAATGTAAATCCATGAGCGCATCCCGAATTTCCTCCGGGGTCTCACCCATGCCCAAAATCAGATTCGACTTAGTAATAAGACCAAAATCCCTAGCCTGCCGGATCACATCCAGGGAACGGTCATACCGGAACGCCGGCCGGATCCGCTTAAAAATCCGCGGCACCGTCTCTAGATTATGGGCAAACACCTCCGGGCGTGCCTCAAACACCTCCTGCAATAAATCCGGCTTGCCCGAAAAATCCGGGGTGAGGTTCTCCACACCAGTATTCGGATTGAGTGCATGGATCTGCCGCACCACCTCGGCATAAAGCCATGCGCCCTCATCGTCTAAATCATCCCGGGTCACGCCGGTAATCGTGGAATAATTCAGGCCCATTTCCTTGACCGACTCCGCCACCCGGCGTGGCTCATCCCGGTCTAACGGCTCTGGCTTCGCCGAATTAATCTGGCAGAAATCGCATCTGCGGGAACAATTCGCCCCACCAATTAAAAACGTGGCCTCCCGGGATTCCCAACACTCGTGAATATTGGGGCACCCCGCCTCTTGGCACACGGTGTGCAGGCTCGAACCCGACACTCGTTTTTTAATGTCCTGGTATTCCGGGCCGGTTTTGACCGTGGTGCGGATCCACCGTGGCTTATTTTCAATAGGGGTTTCAGAATTTCGTACTTCTACTCGGAGTAATTTGCGTCCATTGGGGGCTGCTGTAGTCACGCCCCACACCCTACTACCAATTGCGAAATGTGTCGAAATAAACAAAATCCTTATAATGTTGCCAATATTGGCCGATGGCCCATCGCTGGTTACCGGCGTGGCAGCCCCTTGGTTGGGTCGGGTGCCGAATCAAATGTGTGATCCGCAACCACCAGCCGGCCCGAAAAGGCGTCGTCAAGCGCCTGCAATGTGGGTTGGATCATTTCCGCCACGGACACGTCCCGGTCGAGTTCGCGGCTGAGCGTGGTCACGCCCGCGTCGGAAATGCCGCATGGGATGATGTGCTCGTAGAACTCCAGGGTGTTGTCGCAGTTGAGCGCCAACCCGTGCATGGTCACCCCGTGCGTGATCCGAATCCCCAGCGCGGCGATCTTCCGGTGCTCTGCCGGGGTGGCGCCGGGTACCCACACGCCGGAGCGTCCGTCGATGCGGCCCGCGGTGGTCACCCCGGCCTGGCGGACTACTTGGATGAGGGCTTCTTCGACGCGGCGCACATAATCCACCACGTCAATGGGGTCCGCCAGCTTGATGATGGGGTATGCCACCAATTGGCCGGGGCCGTGCCAGGTGATGCGGCCGCCCCGGTCCACGTCGATGACCGGCAGCCCGTTCGTGGGCCGGTCCTCTGGCTGAGTGCGTTTGCCGGCCGTGTAGATGCTGGGGTGTTCCAGCACGATGATGGTGTCGCCGATGTCGCCGCGCGCCCGCTGCGCCGCCAGGTCGGCCTGCATGTCCCACGCCGCGAGATACTCCACCGTGCCCAGCAGTTGGACCGCGATGGGGGAGTCGTTGTCCTGGCGAATGGACTGGTCGGCGGGGAAAAATGGTTGGCGGGGCGCGGTCATGTGTGACTCCTTGTGGTCGGGTGGTGTGGTGGCGCCGGGCATTGGCCCATCACACCGTGAGCTTTTCGACGGATTCCCATGGCGAAGCGCCTTAAGACCCACAGGGGAGGGGTGCTTAAGGCGCAATCCATTGGTTAAACCTTAAAGAGAAGGTTTAAGGTTTGGGTTGGGTGTTTGGGCTTAGACGCCGTTCTTTTCGGCGTATTCGGCGGCGGTGAGCAGCGGGCCCACCTCAGTGACCTCAACCTCGAACAGCCAGCCGGCGGTGAACGGGTCACCATTGATGATGGAGCAGTCGTCCAACGCCTCCTGGTTCACCGCGGTGACCGTGCCCGTGACCGGGGAATACAGGTCGGACACGGACTTGGTGGATTCCACCTCACCGCAGGTTTCGCCGGCCTCCACGGAGTCGCCCACCTGCGGCAGGTCGGCGAACACGATCTCGCCCAGCCGGTCGGCGGCGACGGACGTGATGCCCACCTTCACCTTGGCGCCCACGGCCTCATCGGCGGTGGCGTCGATCCATTCGTGATCGTCGGAGTAGGAATAATTCTCAGGCAATGACATATGGGGAGCCTTTCAAAAAGTAGATGATTCTGGTTGGGATTCTAGCCGGTCGTTACTTGGCCCGGGAGTAAAATGGGAGTTTTACCACCTCAAACGGGTACTTCTTGCCCCGAATGTCCGCATCCAGTTTGGTGCCGGGCTCCGCGAGTGCCGTATCCACATAGGCCAGGGCGATCGGGTGCCCAAGCGTGGGGGAGGGCTGCCCGGAGGTAACCTCGCCTACCACGGTGCCGTCCGCGTCGAACAGTTCGGCGTGGGCGCGGGCTGCCCGCCGGCCGGTGGAGGTCAACCCCACCAGGACCCGGGTTGGCGGGGTGCCGGACAGCAGTTTCTCCTTGGCCACGAAATCCCCCTCCTTCTTCTTGCCCACCAGGACGCCCAGGCCAGCGTCGATCGGGGTGAGCGTCAGGTTCAGCTCGTTGCCGTAGAGCGGCATGCCCGCCTCCAGGCGTAACGAATCCCGGGCGGCCAAGCCGGCCGGCTTCAGGCCGAACTCGTCACCGGCCTGCAGGATCCGCTCCCACAGGTCTGCGGCACCTGCGTTGGGGAGGAATAATTCGAACCCGTCTTCCCCGGTGTAGCCGGTGCGGGCCAGCAGCACCTCGTGGCCGGCCACCGTGACCGGTGCGGCGGAATAATATTTCATCTCCTTGACAATCTGGCTATCCGCTTCGTTGGTGAGCGTGACTAATAATGCTTCCGCATTGGGTCCCTGCACCGCGATCAGGGCGGTGTCGGTGGATTCATTGACGAGCTCCACATCAAACTTGGCTGCCCGATCCACAAACGCCTGGAACACGGTGTCGGCGTTCCCCGCATTGGGCACCACCAGGAATTCGTTCTCGCCCAGGCGGTAGGTGATGAGATCGTCGATGATATGCCCATCCTCGTTGACGATCATCGAATACTTGGCCTTGCCCACCTTAATAATGGACAGGTGGGAGATCAGCGCGTAATCCAGGAATGCGCCGGCCTCGGGGCCGGTCACCCGGATTTCGCCCATGTGGGAGAGATCGAACAGGCCACAGGTGGTGCGAACAGCCCGGTGCTCTTCCAGCTCATTACCGTATTTGAGCGGCATGTTCCACGGGCCGAAGGCGGTGAAGGAAGCACCCAGCTTTTCGTGCTCGGCATGAAGGGGGGACTGACGAAGTTCGGTCATGGGTTTCTTAATTCTTTCTTCTTGGGAAAAGTTTTCATGTGGTGCAGGTTCCGGCCGCCAGGCACTGGGCTGCTCGCCGGATGGGTGCCCGGCGGCCGGAACCAGCATGAGACCAGCCGCGGCTAGTCGTCGATATCAAACGCCTCGGGTGGTGGGCAGGAGCACACGAAGTGCCGGTCGCCAAACGCCTCATCAATGCGGCGCACCGGCGGGAAATACTTCACGCCCTGCCGCAGGGACGTCACCGGGTAGGCGGCCTGCCGCCGGCTGAATGCGTAACCCCACTCGTCGCTGGATACCGACTCGGCGGTGAACGGGGCGTGATGCAGCACGGACTCTTCGAACGTGATGCTCCCCTGGGCGATCTCCTCGATCTCGGCGCGGATGCTGCGCATAGCGGCAATAAACCGATCCAACTCGGCCTTATCCTCCGACTCGGTGGGCTCCACCATGAGCGTGCCCGCCACCGGGAACGAGAGGGTGGGGGCGTGGAAACCATAATCCACCAGGCGTTTCGCCACATCCGTGGCGGACACCCCAGTGTCGTGCTCCAGGCCGCGCAGGTCGAAGATGCATTCGTGGCCTACCAGGCCATTCTTGCCGGTGTAGAGCACCGGGAAGGAGTCGGACAATTCCTTCGCCAAATAGTTGGCGCTGAGTACGGCGCCCGCGGAGGCCCGTTCCAGGCCCTCGGCGCCCATCATGGCGACATACGCCCAGGCGATGGGCACCACACCGGCCGAACCATAGCGGGTTCCTGAGGTCGGCACCCCAATGTTGATGGGGGTTTCCGTGGTGAGATCGACCGCATTAGCGTCGGTAGGCAGGAACGGCACCAAATGCTCCGCAACCGCCACCGGTCCCACGCCGGGGCCGCCACCACCGTGCGGAATGCTGAACGTCTTATGCAGATTCAGGTGGGAGACATCGCCCCCGAACTCGCCCGGGCGTGCGATACCGGTCAGGGCGTTCAGGTTAGCGCCGTCGATATACACCTGGCCGCCGACAGCGTGCACCTTCTGGCACACCTCGCGTACCGTGTCCTCAAACACCCCGTGGGTGGACGGGTAGGTGATCATAATGCCGGCAATGCTGTCCGTATGCTTTTCCAGCTTGGCGTCCAAATCGCCCAGGTCAATGGAGCCGTCCGGGGCGGTGGCCACCACCACAACCCGAAGCTTCGCCAGCGTCGCCGAGGCAGCATTGGTGCCGTGGGCGGATTGCGGAATGAGAATGATGTCTCGCTGATGCTCACCATTGGCCTGGTGGTAGCGTCGAATAGCGAGCAGGCCGGCAAGCTCACCCTGCGAACCGGCGTTCGGCTGCACCGATACTTTCGCATACCCGGTGATCTCCGCGAGCCACTCCTCCATCTCGTCGAGCAGCGCCCGCCACCCGACCGTCTGCGAATCGGGCGCATACGGGTGCACATTGGCGAACTCCGGCCAAGTGATCGGCTCCATGCCGGTGGTCGGGTTCAGCTTCATGGTGCACGACCCCAGCGGGATCATGGTGCGATCCAACGCCAAATCCTTATCCTTCAACCCCCGCAGGTAGCGCAGCATTTGGGTCTCCGAATGTACCGACGAGAAAATGGGGTGCGTCAAGGTTTCCGTGGTGCGCGGCAGCGGCAGCGGGCGGGCCTCCGACTCGGTTGCGATAGCACCGAACAACTGTGCGAGCTTTTCGACGTCCTCCCGGGTGGCACCCTCGCCAAACGACACCGAAACCTTCGAATCCCCCAGAGAACGCACCAGGTAACCGGCCTCCGCCGCGGCAGCCACAATCGCCGGGGCATCACACTCCACCGTCACCGTGTCGAAAAAGTTTTCGTGCACCACCTTATCGCCCACGGCCTGGGCGAAATCGGAAGCATACTGGTGCACCCGCTCGGCAATCGCCCGCAAACCATCCGGGCCATGCCAAATGGCGTACATGGAGGCGCATACCGCCAACAGTGCCTGGGCGGTACAAATATTACTGGTGGCCCGCTCCCGGCGAATATGCTGCTCCCGGGTTTGTAAGGCCAGACGGTAGGCGGGGCGGCCTTCGGCATCCTTCGACACGCCAACAATCCGGCCGGCCAACTGGCGCTTCAACTTGTCGGTGACCGCCATGAACGCGGCGTGCGGGCCACCGAAAAACAGGGGCACACCAAACCGCTGCGACGAACCCACCGCAATATCCGCCCCCAAGGTGCCGGGGGACTCCAATAATTGCAAGGCCAGAAGATCCGTGGCGATCGCGGCCAGGCCACCCCGGGAATGAATGTCCTCAATGGCGCCGCGAACATCGACAATGTCCCCCTCGGTGCCAGGATAGGCCAACACCACACCAATCAGCGACTCGCCCACAACACCGCTGGAAACGTCGGCGATCTCCACCTCCAACCCCAGGGTGCGGGCCCGCTCGGCGGTCACCGCCACAACCTGCGGGTGCAGGCGCCGGTCCAAAATAACCCGATTGCCCTTCTTATTGGTGCGGGCCATGAGACCCACGGCCTCAGCGACCGCGGTGGCCTCGTCAAGCAGCGACGCATTAGCGATGGGCAGGTCGGTGAGTTCCTGCACCATGGTTTGGAAGTTCAATAATGCTTCCAGCCGGCCCTGGGAGATTTCCGGCTGGTATGGGGTGTAGGCCGTGTACCAGCCCGGATCCTCCACCACATTCCGGCGAATAACCGGTGGGGTGATCGTGTCAAAATAGCCTTGGCCATAAAACGACTGAAGCACCACGTTCTGCTGCGCATAACTGCGGAGCTTCCGTAGTGCTTCTTCTTCGGTGAGGGCCGGTCCGAGGGCGAGCGTGGTAGTGCGAATATCCTCCGGGACCGCGGCGTCGATAAGCGCTGCTAGTGTGGGATACCCAACACTGCTGAGCATCTCAGCCGTTTCCTTGCTGTCGGGGCCGATATGGCGATCAGAATAACTGGCGGGCGTCATAACGTGACGGACTCCCTTCAAAAAATACCAAATTTATAGTGATTTACATCATTATACCGTCATAATGTAGTCAATATCCGGTTTCTGGATGACTGTCTGATTTCCCGAGGCGCTCGCACAGGGGGCAAGACTAGCCATGTTCCCACAGATGTAGCACTATTTTGGGTATGCGCTTATCCGAATCTGTTGTTTACACCACCACAGCCATGAGCTCTATCGTGTTGTGTTGCGTGCTTTTCCTCAGCGGATCCGCCGCTGTACCCACCCCGTCGCTTATCGACGACCAACCAATGGTCGCCGACCCCGACCCCATAGACGCCGAAACCCCAGAACCCGACGACACCGCAACCATGGCAGCCAACCCCACCACCCTTGGAGAAGCCCTAGGAGTAGGCGACGGCACCTTCGACCCCACGGCGGACGGCTTTCACCTCTTCGACCCCTGCACTGAAATCACCACCGAACAATGGGAAAAACTCGGGTGGAAACCACTACCTGAACAACAGGCCCGATCCGATGCGGACCGTAAATTCTGCACCTTCATCCCCGCCACCGACCGGCCCGAATGGGTGACCGGCTTCGCCGAATCCGACGTGCTAGACCAGCGGCAACTCGACCAGCAAGGCCTCCTTGTCACCGATGTGAAAGTCACCGCCCCGGACGGCTTCTACCTGTACAAACTCAGCAAAGAAGAAAACGAATTCTTCTGCTCCGCGGCAGTAACCACCAGCCGCGGCCGAGTGAGCTTCACCTTCGGCGCCAACCCGGACATCCCCACCGACAAGAAACGCACCTGCCAAGTAGCAGCCGACATGCTGCGGGACATCCTCGAATTACCACCGGCGGCCACGCAATAAAACCCGGCGCCACAGCGGGGTACGCC
>CAJZGD010000040.1 GCA_915275065.1 uncultured Corynebacterium sp.
TGCCAGTGGCAGTTCCGGTTCCCTGCTGGGGCAGAAGGTGTCCCTCCCGGATGGCACGTTTGCGTTCCACGCGCTTGCGGACACGGTTCCGTCCCCGATCGCCCTCATGGAGGCGGTCGTCATGGAGCTCGCGCCGGGCGCTACGTTGGTTGCGGTGGAGGAGAAGGCCACGTTGCCGCCGTCGGGTGAGTTGTCGGTGTTGGCTTCCCGGAATTTGGGCGGGTTGACCATTGCGATTCACCAGGTGTTGGGGAACACGGTGATGCTTGTTGCCGAGGGGTTTGCTTCTTCCCTGGGTGGGAATGTGGAGCCGGTGTTGGGCACTCCCGCCGTGGTGGAGAGCCAGGAGGCGTCGGAGCCGCTGAGCGATAATGTGTCGTCGGAGTCGTTGAAGTGGGATCCGAACAGTGGGGAGACGGTGGAGCAGCGCATGCGGCTGATCGTGTCGGAGGCCATGGGCTATGACATTCAGGATTTGCCCGGCGAGTTGCCGCTGATTGACCTGGGGTTGGATTCCCTGATGGGTATGCGGATTAAGAACCGTATTGAGCATGATTTCTCCCTGCCGAGTTTGCAGGTGCAGGCGTTGCGGGATGCGTCGGTTGCGGATGCGGTCCGAATGGTGGAGGAGTTGGTGGCGGTGCAGCATGACACGCCGGCCCCCGAGCCTGTGTCCGCCAAGCCTGTCGACGCCCCCAAGGCGGCCGAGAAGCCCAAGGCCCCTGAGGAGCCTGCGGCTCAGCTGCAGGAGGAAAAGCCCACGGTTGCTGAGCAAGAAACGCAACCGGAGGGCGTCGTCAAGCAAGAAAAGAAAGCAACCCACGGGGTGGGTGTGGCGCCGCGGGACGCGTCGGAACGCCTCGTGTTTGCAACCTGGGCCGGGCTCACCGGGGCTGCGGCCGCCGGCGTCACCTCGGAATTGCCGGACATCACCCGTGATGTTGCCGAAAAAATTGCCGAACGTTTGAACGAACGCGCCAGCACGGAGATCACCGCCGACCAGGTGTTGGCCGCGGAAACTTTGGAGCCGCTCGCTAACCTGGTGCGGGAGGGGCTGGAGTCCGACGTGTCTGGGAACATTCGGGTGCTGCGGGAACGTCCGGCCGGATCCACAGCTCCGAGCGTGTTTTTGTTCCACCCGGCCGGTGGCTCCTCGGTGGTGTACCAGCCGTTGATGCGTCGCCTGCCGAAGGAGGTTCCCGTCTACGGTGTGGAGCGGTTGGAAGGATCCTTGGAGGAACGCGCCGCCGCCTACCTGGACGAAATCGAACGCTATAGCGATGGCCGGCCGGTCATTTTGGGTGGGTGGAGTTTCGGCGGCGTGCTGGCCTATGAGGTGGCACACCAGTTGCGGAACACCAATGTTGAGGTCGCCACCATCGCGTTGCTGGACACGGTACAGCCCGCCCACCCGGCGCCGGACACCATGGAGGAAACCAAGAAACGTTGGGAACGCTATTCCAAGTTCGCTAAGAAAACCTACAACCTGGATTTCCCGGTGCCGTACGAGATTCTCGAAACCGCCGGCGAGGACGCCCTGCTTACCATGATGGCGGAATTCCTGGCCAACACCGACCCGTCGGAGCATGGGTTGAGCGCCGGTGTGCTGGAGCATCAGCGGGCGTCGTTTGTGGACAACCGGATTTTGGATACGGTGGACATGCACCGCTGGCAGGATGTGGATGTGCCGGTCATGCTGTTCCGGTCGGAGCGCATGCATGACGGGGCTATCGAATTAGAGCCGGCCTACGCGGAGATTCATTACGATGGCGGTTGGTCAGCTATCGTAAATGATCTGGAGATTGTTCAACTGGCCGGCGATCACTTGGCCGTGGTGGACGAGCCGGAAATCAGCAAGGTGGGGCGTGCCTTGACCGAGCGTATTTCCCGTATCTCCCACATGTAAGTGCAAACTTTAGAGGTGATGATGAGTCTGGATACCACAGCCGGCAAGCTGGCGGACCTGCGCGCCCGCCTGGAGAAGGCACAAGACCCGGGTAGTGAGAACTCCCGGAAACGCCGCGATGAGGCGGGGCGCACCACTCCCCGCCAGCGCATCAACAGGCTGCTGGATTCCGGTTCGTTTGTGGAGATCGGGGCCCTGGGCCGCACTCCCGACGAGCCGGATGCCCCCTACTCGGACGGGGTTGTTACTGGTTACGGCCGGATTGATGGTCGCCCGGTGGTGGTGTACGCGCACGACAAAACCGTGTACGGCGGCAGCGTGGGCGTGACGTTCGGCCGGAAAGTGTGCGAGGTCATGGACATGGCCATTAAGATCGGCTGCCCGGTCATTGGTATCCAAGACTCCGGTGGGGCCCGTATCCAGGACGCGGTGACGTCGCTGGCCATGTATTCCGAGATTGCCCGCCGCCAGTTGCCGCTCAGCGGCCGCAGCCCCCAGATTTCCATCATGATGGGCAAGTCCGCGGGTGGGGCCGTGTATGCGCCGGTGACCACGGATTTTGTTGTTGCGGTTGACGGTGAAGCCGAAATGTACATCACGGGCCCCGCGGTGATTAAGGAAGTCACCGGTGAGGTCATCACGTCCGCCGATTTGGGTGGGGCCCGCCAGCAGGAACTCAATGGCAATATTTCCTATGTAGCCCACGATGAGGAGGATGCGTTCAACTATGTGCACGATCTTCTCGCCCGCCTGCCCCTGACCTGCCACGACCCGGGCCCGGTGTATGAGTGTCAGCCCGATTCCGAGGTTGCGTACGCTCCCGAGTTGGATTCGTTCATGCCTGACGACACGAATGCCGGCTACGACATGCATGAGCTTCTCGCCCAGCTTTTCGACGACGCTGACGTGCAAGAGGTCCAACCGGGATTCGCCCCCAACATCATTACCGCCTTCGCCCAGGTTGATGGCCGATCGGTGGGGGTGGTGGCTAACCAGCCCATCGAATCCGCCGGCTGTATTGATGCTGATGCCGCCGACAAGGCCGCCCGCTTCATTCGCATTTGTGACGCCTACAACATCCCCCTGATCTTCGTCGTGGATACCCCCGGCTACCTGCCCGGGGTGCAGCAGGAAAAGGTGGGCCTGATTCACCGCGGCGCCAAGCTGGCGTTTGCCCTGGTGGAGGCCACGGTGCCGAAGGTTTCCCTGATTGTGCGCAAGGCTTATGGTGGGGCCTACGCGGTCATGGGTTCGAAAAACCTGTCTGGCGACATCAACCTGGCCTGGCCCACCGCCCAGATCGCGGTGATGGGGTCCGCGGCCGCGGTGGTGATGATTCAGGGTAAACAATTGGATGCAGCCCCGCCGGAGCAGCGCGCCTACATGAAGAAAGTCTTCATGGACTTTTACGACCAGAACATGACCAGCCCCTATGTTGCGGCTGAGCGCGGCTATATTGACGCCATGATTGAGCCCAACCAAACCCGCCTGGCCCTCCGGCAGGCCCTGCGCCAGTTGGAGACCAAGGAAGCGCACGACCTGCCGAAGAAGCACACCATTTCCCCCATGTAGGCCCGGTGGGCACGTAGGCGCCCACCAGCGCCCGCCCTGCCCGATCACCCCGACCAGCCCATTTCCGTTAGCTGGGTTTCGGGGTTTTTCCGGTTCCCTCAGCCCCGATTTCCACGGAACCCCAGCTAACGCTCGGAGGCCACGGGACACTACACAGGGCTGATTTCCGTGAGCCGCAGCACCATTTGGGAGTCGCCAAAAACGGTTGGGCAATACTCAAACCCATACCGAAACTCGGGGGTTTCCACGGCAACCCCATCAGCGGTATGGGAGGTGGGAATATTTACACCACCCGCAAACAACAGCACGGTGGTGGCCTCCTGAAGTGCAGACAGTGCGGCATTGATATCCGGTGCCCCGTGCACAACCTCAACCTCGGGGATATTAAACTCCGTCATGCCCTGCGTGTAACCAATGGCGGTTTTCCCATCCGAATCCCCACTGAGAAGCACCCACACCTCGGTCATGGGGTGGGGCAGCACCTGTTTAGCCATGGTGGTGAACAAATCCATGGGGACCAGGTGATCCGCCCCGAACCACATCATCGCAAACGCTGACCGAAGCAGCCCTCCTATCGACACCAGCATCTGCGACAACAACACCGCCAACCGTGGAGTGTTTCCAGCCGTAGGGCCGTCGGCAGCATTGGCGGTGTTGAGATGCGTGACATCATCAATCGTCACTATCACATGCATTGCGTGCTGATGATTGAACGGCTCAGCCGCAGGCCACAGCGGTGATTGTGGCAATAACTCTTCGGTCTGCTCAAACGGCTCCCGCGCGATGCTGCAGGTAATGAGCGCCCTAAAACCGGTGGCCGGCTCCTGATACTCAACCGACAGACCGTCCTCCTCCCCCTCGGTGAAGACATCAATGTTGCGGAACTCGCCTTGCTGCAGCAGTTGCGGCCAATCCTGCGTTATCTGCCGAATGACCGAATCGTATCCACTGGGCGGCTCGTTTTCGTGACAGCATAAGAGTGCGGTGATAGTCATGCTCCCCGATTGTATGCAACTCCTTCCTCCCTGAGCCACCCTCCCGGCAGCCAAACCCGCCCGCAACCCGTTAGCTTGGGTTCACCCAAAAACAGCCCGTTTCATCCCTCGCCGAGCCGGTTTCCCAGCTAATGGTCTAGGGGCCAAACCCTGCCAGGGCAGCAGGGTGGACGGCCACGCCGGCGAGCGTTAGCTTGGTTTCGCTCCATGGGGCCCGGATTTTGGGCTCATTCCCACCGAAACCCAGCTAACGGAAACCATGGAAACCACAAAAACCACGGGGGACATCCGCTGGAAAATCGTGACGTCAGTCATGGGTTTCATCCCATTCACCTTGATAATGTGAGGCCATGACTGTCGCTGGCCGCACCCCGGGCTTCTATCTGGTGGCCTTTTCACTGGTGTCTGTGTTCCTCGTCCTTGTGGAACGCTTGGTTACCGGCTATCACACATTCCCATATGTTATTACCCAAGCAATTGTTGGCATTATCCTCATCATTATTGCCGCCATCCTCACCTCACGCTGGTCGAAAAACCCCGACAACACCCCTTTGGCAATCGCCACCGCCATCGTCAACATTCTGCTCTTCATCATCGGGGACGTCACCATCTCCTCCAGTGTGCTAGCCGTAGCCCTGTGGGTGGTGTACCGCTCATTCAGCATGCGCGTCTGCCTGGGGCTCACCATCGCCTTCATAATCTTTTCGCCCATCCCCCATATGCTGAGGCATCTGCCGGCCGAACGGGTCATCCGGGAATTCATCGGCGCCAGCATCCTCTTCATCCTGTACCTGTTCCTCGCCTGGTTCCTGGCGTCCCTCGAAGCCGGCGCCGAACGCGAACGTGCCCTAGCAATCGAGGCCGCGGTGAGCAAAGAACAAACCGCCGCCGCCCGCATGCTTCACGACGGCCTAGGTCAGCAATTGGTCGCCATCACCATGTCCTTCAACGTGGCAAAAGCACTCAAACCCACCAACGAGGAAGCAGCCTGGGAAGAAATGGCGCACGCCCACACCGTGGCCAACCAAGCACTCACCGACCTACGACGCTGGGTGAGGGCCCTCGACCCACCAACCACACCCACCCCACACACCACCAACCAACTGGTAGAAATAATGAAATCGCTATCGCAAACCTTTTCGAGCACCGGCCTGGAGTTCCGCATCACCCCGCCACCTGATGACCGACCCCTTCCCACACCCATAGGCGAAATCCTCCACATCGCCGCCCATGAAGGCGTCGCCAACGCCCTCCGCCACGGCCACCCCACCACAATCCACTTTCACCTCAGCACCACCGACGACACCGTCACCCTGATGGTGGAAGACCACGGCGATCCCACGGTCACGACGTCGACAAGCGAAAAACCGGAAGGGTACGGGCTGCGATCACTGCGGGAACGCGCGGAACACGCCGGCGGCATCATGACCGCCACCCCCACACCCACCGGCTTCCAACTCACCACCATGCTGCCACTAAGGGAGAGCTAAACCATGACCGTACTCACCGACTGGGTGGTCGAACACATCCGCGCCGCCCTCCGTACCCGAGCCATGGTGCCCGGCGCCACCTACAGCGGCTACCAGCTCGCCGCCGACCTCGGAATATCCCGCAGCCCGGTCCGCGATGGGCTGCTGCGACTCGCCGCCACCGGGCTCATCGAATTCACCCCCAACCGGGGCTTCCGTATCATCCAACCCACCGAAACCGACATCGCCGAAATCTACGCCCTCCGCATCGCCATCGAAGTCCCGGCCGCCCGGCGCGCTGCCCGCATACTTGCCAGCCAGCAGGGGCCCGGCAGCCCCGTGGGGGACGTGCACGATTTCATCCTCGCCACCATTGGCTCGCACCAGGGGCGCCGCATCCTCGCCCAACTTCGCGACCAGCTGCTCGCAGCACCCCAAATCCCCGGCCACGGCAGCACGGACCACCAGGCCATCCGCGCCGCCCTCACCAGCTACAACAGTGAGGCCGCCGGCGAGCTCATGCACCGACACCTGGAAAACGCCGCCCTGAGCAGACTCACCATCATGCTTGACGACGACCCGCAGGCCGCCGCGAATGTGTGGCAGCGCGTCGGGGCGACTGAGATCCCAGAGGAGGCCGCTAGGAGGAGGAGTTGTTGAATTCCTGGGCCGCCAACTGCCGCTGCACCTGGTCCTTGCACTCTAACAGCACCCGATGCAGCGCGCCGGGCAGTTCCGTCTCCAGGATTTCTTCGGTTTTGGCCACGGCTGCGGCGGTTTCCGGGTAGAGGCCGCGCACGATCCGGTTGGCGATTTCGATGGGGTATTCGGCCCACATGTGGTTGAGGTTGGCGAAGAATTCCGCGGCGAAGTCGGGTACGGCCGGCTTGGGGTCGGTGGGGGCCCGGAAGCCGGCGATGAGGGCGTTGACCTCCTCGTTGGAGTAGTCCATGGCGTGAAGGAGATCGTCGAAGGCCTGTTGTTTGGCGTGCGGGTAGGAGTACATTGCCTGGAGGTAGGCGGCCTGGCCGTCGAGGGTGTTGTCGGCTTCGCGTTCGGCGAGGAGCTCCTGGGCGGCCACATCGTCGTGGCTGGCCAGGGCCGCGATGATGCGCCACCGAATGTCGGGGGAGAGGACCAGGCCGGCGAGGTGGCCGCCTAAGAGTTCCCGGAGTTTTCGGGCGCTGCCTGGTTTGCGGTCGGCTGCCAGGGCGGTGATGGCGGCCCGGACGAGTACGAGTTGGGTGTCGGATCCGGGTTTTGCCTGGTACATGAGGTCCCAAAGGCTGTACACCAGGTCGGCGATGACGGTGGGGTCGGTGGTAAATTTCGTGGCAGCCACATAAGCATTGGCGAATACTTGTTCGATTATGCTGGGGTTGGGTTCGTTGGCCCCGTGGAGCATCACAATGTCGATGTAGTCTTGGGCGGGGAGTTCGGCGTCACGGGTGAGATTCCAGAGGGCGGTCCAAATGACGGCGCGGGACACATTGTCGGTGATATTACCGAGCCGGGCTTTGATCGTGTGCAATGAGGTGGGGTCGAAGCCGATTTTTGCGTAGGTGTGGTCGTTGTCATTGAGGAGGATGAGGTCGGGGGCGGGGAGGCCGTGGGCTTCGGTGAGTTCGGTGTTTTTGCCTGGGATGCCAGGAAGGCGAACGTCCATGCTGTGGTAGCGTTCGAGCGGGGCGCCGCGGAACAGAGAAACGGTGAGCCGGTGCGGGCGCGTCTGCGGTGACCCATTTTGCACGATGGAAAGCTGTTTGATGGTGTTCCCGGAGGTGGTGACTTCAGGAATGAGCTGGTCGGGCCCGGATGTGCGCAGCCACCGCTTTGACCAGTCGTGAAGATCCTGGTCGGTATGGTTGGCCAATGCGGCAATGAGGTCGTCGAAGGTGGCGGTACCAAATGCGTGCTTGCGGAAGTATTCGCGGGCGGCCGCATAGAAATTATCGCGCCCAACAAAATGCACGAGCTGTTTTAACGCGGCGGCCCCCTTGGTGTAGGTGATGCCGTCGAAGTTTTGGCGGGCCGCATCCACGTCGGGGATCTCCGCCTTAATGGGATGGGTGGTGGGCAATTGATCCTGCACATAGGCCCAGTTCTTGCGGGTGCCGGCGAAATCCGCCCAAGCATCTGTGAATCGGGTTGCGTGCAATGATGCGTCGGCGCCCATGAATTCGGCGAAGGACTCCTTGAGCCAGAGGTCATCCCACCATAAGGGGGTAACGAGGTCGCCGAACCACATGTGACTCATCTCGTGCAAAATGGTGTTGGCGCGGTGTGCATGCTGGGCATCGGTTGCGGGCGAGCGGAAAATATAGGCCTCGGTGAAGGTGACCAGCCCCGGGTTTTCCATTGCGCCCAGGTTATATTCGGGGACGAAGATGGAATCGTATTTGGTCCACGGGTACGGGAAATCGAAATTCTTATCGAAGAAATCCAGCCCCTGCTTGGTGACCTCCAGAATCTCCGAATCCACATGCTCCGCCATAGACGCCCGGGACCATACACCCAGCTCAATTTCGCGCTTGCCGTCGGGGGAGTGCCACGTGTCGCGCTGCGCCACATACGGGCCAGCGGCGAATGCCATGAGATAGGTGGACAATGGCGGTGTGGCCCTAAACGTCACGGTGTCCCCGTGGGCGCCCGACTCCCGTGTGGTCTCGGGCTGATTGCTGAGCGCCACCCATCCTTGTGGCACCGTCATCCGTACGGTACATTGTGCCTTAAGATCCGGCTGATCAAAGCACGGAAAAATCCGGCGCGCATCGGAGGGCTCGGAATGGGAGTATAGGTAGGTGTTGCCGTCCTGTGGGTCGGTGAACCGGTGCAGCCCCTGCCCACTGCGCGAATACCGACTGTGCGCGCACACATGGAGCGCGATTGGCCGCCCCACCAGCCCCGCCGGCACGTCAAGAACAATGCGTCCCCCCTTTTGCTCCCAGGGCACCGGGTTCCCATTAATGGTGACGGAATCCACAGACTCCCCCAGGTAGTCGAGGAAAATTTGTTCGCTTTTCGACGTTAATTTCACTCCAACCTCAACCGGGAATGTGGGGCTGGTGGCGGCCTCACCAAGATCAAGCTCAAGCTCGTAGGAATCAATCCGAAGGGAATCGGAACGGAAGGTGGCGTCGTATCGCGTGAGTTTTGCAAAGTCCATAACGTAAGGGTAGAGCAATTTTTTCCAAGCAGGTGACAAATGAAAAACATCTTCACATCAAGCTGGTTCGCGCTCACATTCGCGGCCCGCACCGCACCCCGAACCCTGGGTGCAGTCTTGCTGCTACAGCTGGTGTTGGCGGGTTTCCCGGCGGCCCAGGTGTGGCTGGTGTCGGCCCTGGGCCGGGCCATCGAAACCCGGTCCGCACACACCTATGCGTTGGCGTTCTGCGTGGCCCTGCTCATTGCTGGATTCCTCTCATTGCAGGACATTTCCTCCCGGCTTAGCGACATTCTCCGGCTGAATATCGCCTGGATGGGGCGTAAAACCGTCGACCACAAGGTGTCCCGCCTGCCCCCGGAACGGCTGGCGCACACTGAAACCAACAAACAGGTGCGCCAAGCCCTGGAGGTGGTGTCCAATGGGAACCTATCGGTGCAGGCCACGGCGGTCACATCCGTCATTTTCGCGGTCATGGTCGCCGTTTCCCTGTTCGTGTCCATCATCCAATTCAATGTGTGGACCGCCATGTTTACCATACTGGCGCTCATCCCCTCCCTGGTGGTGAACTTTTATTGCTCCCGCAGGCTGGCCGAACAATGGGAACAAAACAATGACTACCACCGCCACGCAAACTATCTGTGTGAGCAAATGATCTACAAGGAGCCGGCCACGGAACTCGCCCTCCTCGACGCCCGCGAATGGTTCCGCGTCGAGGCCGAAACCTACCGAGACAAGGTGGCCAGCCTCGACCGCAGCGTACACACCATGTACATCCGAACGGAACTCTACAACTCCCTGGCTACAATCGCGTGCTTCGGGTTGGCGCTGCTCGCTTTCGTGCGCACCGACACCCTCACCGCGGTCCAGGCGACCGCCACCCTGGTGGGCATCTCCAGCGGCCTCTTCGCCATCCATAACGTCGGCTGGTCCGTGGGCATGCTCATGCAGGAAACCACCCCACTGCTCATGCTGCAACGGTTCTTCAACTCGCCTGAGGTGGAGCCGCCCCTCCCCGTAATAGAGACATCTGAACAGTTGCGCGTCGAAAAGCTGTTCGTTACCGATATTCTTTACGACGTCAACCTCACGGCCCGCCAAGGCCAACTCATAGCCATAGTCGGACCCAACGGCGCCGGCAAAACCACCCTCGTATCCGCCCTGGTCGGCACCCGGCCCATAGCCGCCGGCACCGTGACCATCGACGGGCACGATATCACCCACGCCTCCTTCGCGGAGAAACACCGCTACTTTGGGATGCTGCCGCAGGACTATTCCCGATTCGGGCTCACCGTCGCCCAAAACCTCCGACTCGGCGGCCCGGGCGACCCCACCGAAGCCCTACGGATTTCGGGGGCGGATACGTTCGTCCACGACCTGGACCAACAACTGGGCGAACAATGGGGAGGCGTTGGCCTGTCTGGTGGGCAATGGCAGCGACTATCGCTGGCCCGGCTGCGGCTGCGCAATCCCGGGATTTGGATTCTTGACGAGCCCACTAGCTCTATCGACGCCCACGGTGAGATGGAGATTTTTGCGGAACTGCGGCGCATCAGCGGCAACAAAATCGTGATCGTGGTGTCCCACCGGGCATCCACCCTGCGGATGATGGACAAAATCTATTTCCTGTCGAACGGCCGCATCACCGAATCCGGCACCTTTGACGAACTCTATGCCAAGGGTGGCGAGTTCACGGAATTATTTACCTCCCAAATCGAAGGCGTTGCCGGCGCGGCAGACCCGGCCGGACCGGTGGAACACGACCAGCCTGCTGATTCGGGGGATTCGAGCAGTTTGGAAGACTGACCGGCTTCACTTCGTTGACGCTGACGGGTTTCTGGCGTTGAGCTGCGTGTTTGCTTTAGCTTGGGTTCTGGTTTTGGGGAGATTTCTTCCTGGGTAAACCGGGGCGGCTGGCCGGAATCCCAGCTAAAGCAAAACCCCTGCTTGACCGGCTGCATGTGTTCTAAGCTTGGGTTCTGATTCCAGCGGGCTGATTTAGGCCGCTAACGGAGGGAACCTAAGCTAAAGCGAGGCTGGTGTCCGGTCGGGATCTGGCTGCAGATGTCCTAAGCTTGGCTTCTATTTGGCATCCCCTGTTGGCCCAGGAGGAATGTTGGCCTGAAATTGAAACCCAAGCTTAGAACACCTGATACTTCCATTCCGCCCGTGGCAGCATAAGTTCTAAGCCTGGGTTCCGGGTTGTAGCACCCTGAATTTGTGCCCTTTGAAGTGGAACCCAAGCTTAGAAGATGTGCGGCAAGGGTCGTGGAGGGTTTGGGTGGTATGGCCGGTTTCCTTGGTTGAGCTGCGTGTTTGCTTTAGCTGGGGTTCCGGGTTTTGGGAGGTTTCTTCCTGGGTAAACCGGAGCTGTCAAGCGGAACCCCAGCTAAAGCAAAAGCCCTGCTTGGCCGGCTGCATGTGTTCTAAGCTTGGTTTTTGTTTGGTGTGCCTTGTTGTCCCAGGGGGAATGCTGGCCTGAAATGAGAGTCCAAGCTTAGAACAAATGCTGCCGCGGATAGAGTGGGGAATATCAGGTATTCTAAACTCGGGTTCTGCCTAGGAGGCCTGAATCTGCCTGTTGGGTGTGGAGCCCAAGATAAAGCAAAGCCGGAGTTAGACCAGGGGTGTGGTCGGACTTTGGCTTCATATCTTCTAAGCTTGGTTTCTGTCCGATGCCGCTTTTGGGTCCAGGGGGAATGTTGGTCTGAAATTGAAACCCAAGCTTAGAGGATATGCAGCAGGGATCGTGGGAAGATTAGGGCAGGTGGCCGGTTTCCTTGGTTGAGCTGCGTGTTTGCTTTAGCTGGGGTTCCGGGTTTCGGGAGTTTTCTTCCTGGGCGAACCGGGATGGTTGGCTGGAACCCCAGCTAAAGCAAATGCCCTGCTTGGCAGGGCGGGGTGGGGCGAGCTGGGCTGGAGTGGGCAAAACAAAAACCCTCCGGTGGCTGGATCAGGCCGGGCTAAACCGGGTTCGGCGACCAGGCCGGCCAGGCCGGCCGGGTCACCGGGAGGGCGTCGCAAAGCGGGGAGGGGTTAAACCCGACGGCGAGCAATCAGCAGGCCAGCCGCCCGCCACCCAACAAGCAGCAGGCCGGACATGGTGGTCGCCACAATAATGAACGAAATGTGGGGAACCGCCGCATGGCGTGCTGCCCAAATCGCCAAGCCGGTGAGCACGGTGACCAGCCACACGACCACACCATAACGGATGGCACCGCCGCCCGCGCCCCGGAGCGCAACCGTGGCGATCCCCGTCCCCACCAGGGCGCCTATGGCAAACGGCCAGAACGTGTCCGCAATCTGGGCAAGCCCCAAACCACCGTGGGCGGCCCGGGCCAGCACCGCGAACACTAGCACCGCAATAATGTCCTTCATCAACGTTTTCATGAACTCATACTTCCTACATGCATGCCACCGCGGGCAACGGAAATAAAATATGTCACCCACCCAATGATCGTAATCAATGCAAAGGAAATAATCCGGTAAACGAACACCACACCAAACGCCGACGAAGCCGTCATGCCCACCGCGACCAGGCTGCCGGTCATGGCCGCCTCCACCGGGCCTAGGCCTGCTGGCGTGATCTGTGCCGTGCCCACGATTTTCGCGGTGACGAACGCCAACACCACACCCAGCACCGTTGTGTTGTTTTCCACCGCCCGAAAACCTGGTAGCACATCCGTTACCGCCCAGACACAGAGCCAAACCGCCACAATGTCGAACACCCAATTCATGAGCGACAGGAGGGTAACCCAGCTGAATTTGCCGGGAGTGAGCGATACCGCGTCAAGCTGTCCGAAATGTTCGTCAATGCTGTCGAGGATTTTTGTTGGCCGCCGGCGCACAATCCTACCGGCCCGGACAATGACCGCCACCACAAACCGTTTTGCCGGCTCCGGGTGATTCGTGACCCACCACACCAGCGACGCCAGCCCCAGCATGATTGCCGCCGACCCTAACATGGGCCACAGGCTGAAATCCGCCCCGAAGAAAAACACCGAAATCAGCCCCAGCGCAATCAGCCACACCGTGGACAGCGCCGCCGACACCACAATGAACCAGGAAGAGACCAGCACGTTGACCCCCCAATTGCGCATGGTGTGAAATTGGTACACCGCCGACAAGGCCGCGCCCCCCGGGAACGTTGCCGACCAGGAGTTCGCGATAAACGTGAGCCGAAGCGTGTCCCGCGAGCGCACGTTGGCGCCGCCGGCATTGAGTAGCGTGTGCATCACCTCGGCCATGACCACCATGGAGGCAATCACCGCGAGGAACGCGAGCACCAGACCGGTGGGCTTGGCGCCTAAAACTTCCTGGTAGCCGGTGGCGAGGAACGGCATTTTGTCGCGCAGCAGCAGGGCCGCGATCCCCATGATGACCAGCGGTCCGAGGAATCGCACCCAGTTTTTCCAGCTGGTGCCGGTCTTGGGACTCGCGGGATTTTCGTGGCTGACGGTCAAGAAGATCCTTTCTGTGGTGTTTGCGGTGCTAGTCTTCGGATTCTAAACGTTTGAGCAGTTCCGTGAATGGCACTTGTTTTGTGTTGCGGCCGGTGGTGGGGGAGAAGTGCCGGCGGGCGCTCGTTGGGTTAGTTGTGCGAGGCTTCTCGAAACGCTGCGGCGGCAAGCTTCCTGTTGCCAACTCTATCGTTTCTTCCCGCCGCGGATGTTGGTTGCTTGGTTGATTGCTTGACGACGCCCGGTCCCGCTCTGTTCGAACACTAGCACGGGAGTCCTGTTTAGGAATATTTGTTCGAGGCCGGCGCACCGGTCGGGCCGGCTGCTCCTGTTGGGCTGACCGGGCTAACCGCCGTGG
>CAJZGD010000041.1 GCA_915275065.1 uncultured Corynebacterium sp.
TCTCTATTCCAGAATGCGGGCCACAGGCAGTCAGACGAGTGGCTAACGACGGTATTCGTCAGGGAGCTGCAATGGTGGATCGGCTGGCGCTTGACCTTGGCTAGGTTCGGCACCTGGGGCCTGTGCCCCGTCAGAAGGACGGACCGGAGCAACCTGTGTGGGTGTTCCAGCATTCTGTGGTTGCTGTTGTTGGGTTTGCACCGGAGCGACTGCAGGCGGTACCGCCTCCACAGTCACTGTGACCGTGGTTGTTTGGGCAGGGGCCGGAGAAGGAGCCGGTGGGGTCACAGTCACAGTGGTGACGGTTGTCTTCGTATTGTCAACCTTCTGTTGTGCCTCGACTTTATCTTGTCCGTTATGAAGCTTGTCCACAATCTTTTGGGCCTCTTGAAGGGACTGTTGGGCACCCTTCACATCACCTTTATTCGTGCGATTGGTCACTTCTTCGAGTTTGCTAGCTAACTCGATTACGGCGGCTTTATCGGCCCGTTCACCGAAAAGTTTCTGATGCAGCCCATAAAATGGTGACCCCTCTTTCGCGCTCATGACTGCACCACCAGCACCAGCAAGAACAAGTGTTGCGGCTGCAGCACCGATCAGCCCACTGGCGATACGCCCCAAACCCCACCTGCGGCGAGAGTTCAAGTCAATGACGTTATCGGCATCATCGTCATCTTCGGGTTGATCATCATCCGCGTCTTCTTCCGAATCGACAAGATCATCATCGGATTTGTCATCGTTAAACTCAGAATCATCCAGGTCATCATCATCGAAATCATCTTCGTCAATAGCTACGAAGACATCGGTGGCGGTGAGTTGATCATCATAGTCGTCATCGAAGTATTCGTCACTGTCGTCGATGCCAAGATCTGCCAAGGCTGGGGTGGGCGGCATATCGCTTTCCACCTCGTCGCGTAATGCCAAAAACAGGTCAGCAAGTGGGTCTTCTCCGTCACTGACATCAACACCGCGGGACAATTCAGTCAGAAAAACGTCGTCGGCAAAAAGCTCGTCTAGAGCCCTCACCAACTCGTCATCATGACCGTCACTGCGGTTTGTCATTTCACTCATTCTCCTGCGCGATCGCCTTGCGCAAAGTTCCGAGAGCACGATGCTGAGCCACTCGAACCGCGCCAGGCGTACTACCAACAATTTCAGCGGTTTCTTCCGCTGAAAGCCCCACAAACACCCTTAAAATAATGATTTCGCGTGGCTTTTCACTAAGTAAATCGAGGAGTTCTCGAACTCTGTTACTACCAGCTGCTACCAGCGCTAACTCCTCTGGGGATTCATGATCTACCGTTTCATCTGGTACTTCCTCCGTTGGGTTGGTCAGGTCACGCGCATAGCTGCGATGCGCGTCGGCCACTTTATTAGAAGCTATACCATAAACGAACGCCATGAACGGTCGTCCCCGGTCCACAAATTTATGGATCGAGGTAGCGACAGCAAAGCAGATTTCTTGGGCGACGTCTTCAGGCGTCGGGTGACGCCCACCACTGATCCGGGCACGAGCATATCGCAGCACCATGGGATAAATGATCTTAATTACTTTACGCAAAGCACGAGAGTCGCCCTGACTAGCTAGCGGCACTAAGCCGGCTAGCTGTTTCTCGGTGTCGCCCATACTTCCACTTTCTTTAAAGTGCAGCTGAGATTAACTGACTGCACTCTTTACAACCCATAAGACTCTTATTATCCTACAAGCACTCTGGACATTACCCACAACCCCCATGAGATGACGAGCTCGCTGCCGCCATCACCACTAGTAATACATCATGTTTGCGGGGCAACCGCATCACCCCCATGATGCCGAAACTTACGACGCCCACCGGCTAGTCCAGGGTGGTGGCCCATCAGAATGCGGGTCGTAGTGCTCATTCGGGCTGATGCGATGGGGATTTTGGGCCAGAATCCTCCGTATGGTGGGTATCAGCAAATCATCTAGTTCATCGGGATAAAACCGTAAGACGTGATAGCCAAGGGATAATAAATACCGTTCCCTGCTTACTTGTTTTCGGAAGATTTCTGTCACGGTTGTACCGTTCTCCCAGGCAAATTCTTCAGTGTATTTGACGCGTCCATCGAGCTCAATGATTATATAATCATCCATGAGGTGATCTACCCGATAGTTACCGATCACCACTTGCGGGGAGATTTTATGGGTGGGGAATTGCGCTTCCATTTGATAGCGCATACTAGTTTCTTGTACTGAATCAATGATGTCGTATGCTCGGTCTAGGATTCGTTGTGCTTTGGCTACCCCGCGCTGACCGGCATGCTCATGTAAATACTCTTGGAATTGTTCATGACTGCTTCCTTTACGCATCGCGGCCTCCACGAAAGCCAGGGATTCCAATTCATCGTACATAACACAAAAATCAACAAACGTGCGTTCGATTGTGGTCACTCGTTTGCCGTGCACCTCGGTAATGTCCGATTCCGGTAATGCAGCATCTCGATAATGCATAATTTCGGTGCATTGTGTTGACGATGGTGGATGTCTATCGCCAGGCAGATTAAGGCATACCACCAAGCACTTTTCCTTATTAAGCGTGGGTATTCCATGTATATAGGCCGCAGCGAAACCCACAATGACAGCGGTTTTTATCGATCGATTCACTGCCCGAATATGCAAAGCAAATTGTTCAAAACTCCGGGCCTGTTGATATTCCAATAGTGGGGTCCACCATGTACGGGTCAACTGTATATGGGCACGTTCGAACTCTCTTGTGGGTCGATGTGGCCGGCGCACGAGTTGCAGCATCATTGGTGATTCTTCCTGGTAAAAGTCAGTTTTTAGTTTAAGAATCACCCAAGAATGTGCGCATACGCAATATGGTAGCACTATGGCAACCGCCACACACGATTTTGTTTCTTACAGGGCCTTCTTGACCTGTGTTTTATCCAGTGCTTATTCGGCCACGTTATTCCTAACACCCCCATCCGTGCAGATAGTAAAGATGATTTTCCAGCCGGCTGGACTCATGGCCGCAGACAATACTTGATACAGCAACCGATAGCATGGTTGCTGAGCTGGAGTTGTATGGTCGCGTCCCGTAAACCACCGGCAAATGCAGGGGTAACAACATAGCACATTTCAAACCCCAGCTCAGCAACAATGACGCCCCAACTCAATGATGTGTTCCGCGGTGCCCTATGACGCTCTGTGGCGCCAATGATCGGAGGGAAATATGGGATGTGGCATGCAGAGACAGCAAAACGCACGGGTTGAACTGGCTTGGTAGCCCGTAACCCGTGCGCTCCACAACACCTTAGTCTGGGTCGTTAGCTGCTAGCCATCAACTAACGACCTGACCAATGGTGATGAGTAAATGCTAGCACTACTCTACTGGTAATTTGCTCTTAATGGTGATGTCCATGTCCACCAGGCGCCGGAGGCGCAGGGGGTGGGGGCTTATCAACCACTGAGGCTTCGGTGGTCAACACCATGCGTGCCACCGAGGTAGCATTCACCACGGCGGAGTGAGTGACCTTCACCGGATCGATGATGCCTGCGGCAAGCAAATCATCATATCCCAAGGTTGCGGCATTGAAACCGAATCCGTTTTCCAGGTCTGCGACCCGGGAAACTACCACTGATCCGTCCACCCCAGCATTTTCAGCAATCCAGAAAGCTGGCTTCACAAGTGCCTTTGCTAGCGCCAAGACACCGACCTGAGTGTCACCGGAAAACTCATCAGCGTAAGACCGTAATTCTTGGGCGATCTGCACCAAGACAGAGCCACCACCAGCAATGATGCCTTCCTGCACCGCGGCGCGGGCGGAATTGATGGCGTCTTCGACCCGAAGCTTACGTTCGGAGATTTCGGTTTCGGTGGCGGCACCAACCTTCACCACGGCTACCCCACCGGAGAGTTTCGCTAACCGTTCTTCGGCTTTTTCCCGGTCCCAGGAGGATTCGGTTTTGGCGATCTCGGCGCGAATCTGCTCACGTCGTTTCTCCAGGTCAGCGGCGGTACCAGCACCATCAACGATAATGGTTTCGTCTTTGGTTACGGTTACACGCCGAGCCGAACCAAATACGGACAGGTCGGCGTCATGCATGTTTACCCCGACCTCGGGATCGATGACGGTGGCGCCGGTGACTACGGCAAGATCATCGAGGAAAGCTTTGCGTCGTTCTCCGAAGTACGGGGCCTTCACCGCCACCGCCTTGAGGATTTTTCGGATGGAGTTAACGACCAATGCCTGCAATGGTTCGCCCTCAACATCTTCCGCAATGATCAGCACCGGTTTGTTGGATTCCACAACCTTTTCCAGCAACGGCAGGAAGTCCGGCAAGGAAGAAATCTTGTTACGCACAAGCAACACGAGTGCGTCATCAAGTTCGGCCTTTTGAGAATCAACATCGGTAATGAAATACGGGGATAAGAATCCCTTTTCGAATGACACGCCTTCGGTCACATCAAGGTAAGACTCTAGTGACTGCGATTCCTCGACCGATACCACACCGTCTTTACCCACCTTCTCCATGGCGGCAGCAACCATGTTACCGACCTCGGGATCGCGGGAAGAAACGGTGGCAACATTGGCAATGTCTTCCGAAGAGGACACCTCGGTGGCTCGACCTTTCAGCAGTTCAATAACCTTTTCGGCACCAATTTCGATGCCTTGGTTGAGCTCGACAGGATTCGCGCCGGCTGCAACGTTCCGTAGCCCTTCGGTGATCAGTGCCTGTGCCAACAAAGTTGCGGTAGTAGTGCCATCGCCTGCAATGTCGTTGGTCTTCACGGCCACAGACTTCACCAATTGCACGCCAAGATTCTCGAACGGTTCTTCGATATCAATATCGCGGGCAATGGTAACCCCGTCATTGGTAACAGTGGGGGAACCGAACGGCTTATCCAACACCACATTGCGACCACGGGGCCCAAGCGTCACTTTGACCACGTCTGCCAGGGTGTTTACGCCCCGGAGGATTCCTTCGCGGGCTTCTTGATTAAAAGCAATAAGTTTTGCCATATTTGACTACTTTTCGATAATGGCCAGCACGTCACGGGAGTTGAGCAGCAAGTATTCCTCGCCGTCGTATTTCAGCTCGGTTCCGCCGTACTTGGAAAACACCACGGTGTCGCCCACCTTGATGTCCATAGGAACCCGATCGTCACCATCAAAACGGCCAGGGCCTGCGGCAATGACTACACCCTCTTGCGGCTTTTCCTTAGCGGAATCCGGAATGACCAGGCCAGAAGCGGTGGTGGATTCAGCTTCCTTGATTTGGATCAAAACACGGTCTTCTAGGGGCTTAATATTGACTTTTGCCACGATATATTCTCCTTAATGCTTATGGTTGTTGACCTACTGGCACTCTACCCCCGCGAGTGCTAAGGCTCAAGCAGTTACGCTTTAAGCGAACATCGCCTTGGTTTTTACCCAGTCTTGCACCATCGCGCAGCACATTCGTTACCCCAGCTTGATATAGAACGCGATTATCCCTGATGGCCCCGCGAGACAACGCCTCCCCCTGAATTTCATTGCCCACCATAACGGTACGCCGTATGCTTCATAAGTTCTGAGCTGGAGTTTGGAAAATGAGGCCACCGCAGAAAAGCCACTGAATCGAGAAAGTACAGCTTGAGTCCACATATCCACGCCCCACGGCCGGTCCAATCTTAGGCATAAGCCGCAAACAACGTGTGCACCCCACCATAAAACCCCAAAACCCCACACATGCACACTGATGTTCGAGTGTATGAGCTATAGGCTTAGGTCTTTTGCCGAAAGTATATGTAGATAAACATAGCGGGTGCGATAATGGGAAGAGAAACCACTATGCAGGTCGCAAAGATCTTTTCTAAAAGACGTATATCAATGGCGCTAATCAATGCAATCACATATATGGTGAGAATCACATTGAAGATAATGAGTGCTATAAATGCTACATCATATGCCTGTGGTGTTAACGGATTCATATCTTTTCAGTTTACCGTCAAAACCCAAAAACATAGCACACTACACTATTCTAAAATCACTCCAGTACTAGGGGGATTTCAACTTCCAAAGAGGTATCAGTACCAATCGATAATGCCGATGGCTGGGCACCTTCATGAATCAGTTGAGCGGCTAACGCTGCGATCATTACGCCATTATCTGTGCACAGTGTAAACCGGGGAACCCTGAGCTCAATGCCCGCAGATTGACAGCGCCGGCTTGCTAATTCCCGCAAGCGAGAATTAGCTGCCACGCCACCACCGAGAAGTAACACTTGCGCCCCGGTGTCCTTGCATGCCCGAATAGCTTTAAGAGTCAGCACATCACATACTGCTTCCTGAAATGATGCGCACACATCTTCGATAGAAATTGTGGAGTTGTTTCGCTCCGCCTGCTCCACATAGCGGGCAACAGCGGTCTTCAGGCCGGAAAAGGAAAAATCATAAGGACTATTTTTCAGTCCCCGGGGGAATGCGATGGCTTTTTTATTGCCCTGCTGCGCAAGCTTGTCGATAATTGGCCCACCGGGATATCCCAGCCCCAATAGTCGCGCAACCTTGTCATAGGCCTCCCCGGCAGCGTCATCAAGCGTGGAGCCCAGTTCCCGCATAGGCTTCCCCACCGCAGTAACCTCCAGAAGCTGCGTGTGACCACCAGACACCAAAAGCGCAATAGCATGCGGCAGAGGCTCGCCCTCCAAATTTGCCACCGCGACATGCCCACCAAGGTGGTTGACACCATAGAATGGCACGCCCCAAGCCGCGGCATAAGCCTTGGCTGCCGACGCACCCACCAGCAGAGCACCGGCTAACCCAGGCCCCACCGTCGCAGCCACAGCATCAGGCGCTGTAATGCCAGCTTCGGATAATGCCGCATGCATCACCGGTTGCATGGCCTCCAGATGGGCGCGCGATGCAATCTCGGGGACCACGCCACCAAAACGAGCATGTTGGTCCATGGAGCTGGCAACCGCGTCGGCAAGGATGGTCATGGTGCCATCTGCCGCCAAGTCGATGATGCCTACACCTGTTTCATCACAGGATGATTCGATGCCCAGGATAATCATGGTTCTGCCCCATCTTTCTCGCTTGATCGTGGCCGCAACATAGTGTACGCATCGGCACCAGACGGCATATAATACCCCCGCCGCACCCCTATCGTCGCAAATCCGTAGCTGTGGTACAACGCCATCGCCGGCTCATTATCGGTGCGAACTTCAAGGAATATCGGGGCATCCTGGGCGTCAGCGATGCGGGTAAAAGCATCCATAAAGAGCTTGCCGACGCCACGGCCTTGGTACGTGGGATCCACCGCAATGGTGCGAATCTCACATTCCACATCATAAGGAGGCCCCAACACCGCCATACCGGCGTATCCCACAAGCCGCCCAGAAATTTCCACGCCAAAATATTTTGTCAAGGCATGGGCGATCTCTGACTGAAACTCTTCAACAGACCAAGGTGAGTCACCCGGAAATAAGAGTTGTTCCAACTCGGCGCACCACAAAGCATCAGCAAGCGTAAGTTCCCGAAGCTTCATGATTCTTTCCGAACTATCGCTGGTGACGGCGCTTTTTTGGTGGGTTCTTTCGCATCCGGGCGCCGTAAGTACAACGGTTGTAGTGGTTCAGGTTTACTCGTGAAATCCGCCACCGCCACGAGATCCGCGGGAAGCGGCACACCTGAAACTACTGTGACTGCCTGCAACGCCGCAGGCAACATCGGCGCTAGTTTTGCCGGCACACTCATCACATCCACACGACCAAGTCGATGGTCGGATTCCGGCGCAGGCTCCCCAAGCCGGGCAGGCTGACATACCTCGGGACCGGCTACCCGTTGCCCCCCACAATAAGATGACCAATAGACTTCTTTACGACGAGCATCGGTGGCCACTACGAGGTTCCTTTGGGTACCCACATTATGGGCGATCGCATCGTGAGTAGGCACACCATACACTGGGATATGTCGGGCATCGCCAAAGGCAGCGGCGGTGGCCATGCCGACCCGAAGTCCGGTAAACGGGCCTGGCCCCACTCCCACCACAATGGCATCAAGATCCGAGAATGTGAGGTGGGCGTCGTCAAGCATGCGCAATGTTGCAGGCACCAGAAGCTCATTGTGCGCATGAGAATCATTAAGCACCGTTTCGCTTCGGGTAACACCATCGCACACCACGCCCACAATAAGCGCGGGCGTAGCAGTATCAATCGCAAGAATGTTCATATATTAACTCACCAAATTCCAGGCACCAGACTGGGACTTTTTCAACGGCAACAACGAGTCGGCTCTAAACGACTGTTCCTTCTGGGTGCATAGATCCGCAACCCGACGTTCCAGCTTCTCCACCCGAAAACCTGACGTATTATCAGAGAGAAGTAAATAATTATATTCGCTGGTAATCAGCTTCTCTGGCAGGTGAAGTTTCGCAGCATCTATCTTATACTTAGCTGCCACAGACTGCCGAGTCTCACCGGGACACACCACAGTGGCTGCCACATAATTATCGCCATAAATATCAACCAGTCGCACAGCAGAAACCCGTAACCCCGCAGCGTCAAGCTTTTCGAGAGTTCTTTCGAAATTACCCTCTTGATCGGCCAGCTCGGTATTTGTATGAGCCGAATAAATCATGCCAATAACCAGCAACAACATGCCGGCAACACCTGACGCAACAATAATGCGCAGTGTAGGGCTTAGATTCATGTCAGTTTCACTTTCGTCTTAAAATCCAATGAAATCAGGTAGGCGCACTATCCAGGCACGCCTAACTTTCCGATGTTTCCACGAGCCGCCATGAAATGTAGCGTGCTTGCGAACTGGGGTCTTCTCGGACAGTAGCTTCCCTGTCGATTGTAACAAGCAGGTATTGCGGCACGAGTTGCCCGACTAATCCCCCGCCCCATTCTGCGACCACCACGGCATCGTCCAGCTCAGTGTCTAAATCCAGGGAGTCGAGGCTGCCTGATGCGTCGTGGTCCAACAGTCGGTAGGCGTCAACATGTATGAGTGTGGGACCGCCGCTGAGAGACGGGTGTTCCCGAGCAATGATAAATGTTGGTGACGTTACTCGGCCTTTCACACCCATTCCACGCGCCAAGCCCTGGGTGAAGGTGGTTTTACCCGCCCCTACCGGACCATCCAAAATCACCACGTCACCAGCCTCCAGGGCAGCGCCAAGCTCGGCAGCCAAGCCCTGCGTGTCTTCTGGGGTTTCTAACCTGCGACTACCGGATGTTGGGAACGTATCACGCATGTTGACCCCCAATGTAGCGGCGCACGGTGCGCCCTGTTGGCGCACAAATCACCGCATAATTAATGTCCTGAATCCTTGACGCCAACTCGGTGGCACTCATGCCGCTGTGCCCGAAGATAATTGCTTCATCACCTGGGCGTACGTTGTGTGGGTTATCCCCCAAATCAATGACAAACTGATCCATGCATATCCGACCTACCTGCGGATACCTGTGCCCACCAATGGTGACTTCTACGTGATTTTGGGCGCGCCGCGGCAACCCATCGGCATAACCAGCAGGGATGACTGCCAAATACCCCGACTCGGATGCTCGCCAGGTGAGGTTATAGCTGGTTCCTTCACCTGGTTCGATGGGTTTGACCACGGTTACCTTCCCAACCCAGCTCATTGCAGGTTGCAAGCCATAGTCGTTGCCATCGGCAAGCGGACTATAACCATAGATGGCGAGTCCGGGACGCACCATGTCGTGGTAAAAATCGGGACGGGTAAGCACCGCGGGCGAATTACTGAGATGGTTAACAGGCAGCTCCAAACCGAGTTGTCGACCCAGAGCAATAGCCCGGTTGAATGCAGCAGCTTGGGCATCGTTGGCCGGGTTATCGGGCTCATCGGCACAGGCCAAATGGCTCATGACCCCGGTTACTTCAATATTCCCGGTCGCGGCGCCCACATCCCTGAGCAAGGTGAATACCGCTTCCCATTGGGATTCATCCACGCCAGAACGATGCAGTCCCGTATCAATTTTCATGGTGGTTTGAACGAGCTTCTCTGGCGTATCAGCGGCATACTTCACGATAGCGTGGGCGTGATCCATGGAAACCACCGCCAGATGAATGTTGGCGTCAAGGGCCGCAGCGAAATCCTGGTCAGGCGACCAAATCCAACACAGTATGGGGGCGGTGATACCAGCTTCGCGGAGTTCTAAGGCTTCGGCAAGAGTGGCCACGCCTAATTGATCGGCACCATTGGCGAGAACTGTGCGAGCAACGGGGATTACCCCGTGATTATAGCCATCTGCTTTCACTACGCACATTAATTGTGCTGGTTGAACTAGGTTTTTAAGGATCCGAGTATTGGTTGCTATGGCATCTAGGTCGATGACGGTTTCCAACAAATTCACGACAACCATTGTGCCATCAGGAGCGCCAAGCACCGAACTGAAGACATCATCAAGATGCTATCAAGCTTGCTTTACTGTCGGAATCAAACGGGCTGCGACAACAGTCAGGTACGAAAGCCGACATCAAGCATGGCTGGTGATCCGCCATGGCTCGCCACAGTAGCACCTGCCAGCAGCTGCCAACGACTCCCTGCATCTATTAACTGGTGCTCACACGCCGCTCGTATCACATGTGCTGAGCTGGAGTTCTGGTTAGGGATGTTCCTACACGGCGCGAATCCCCAGGGATTGAAGGTAGCACAGCCGTTACCCCAGCTCAGCACAATTGCGACAACACACCCCACAGACAACAGCCAGTCTGAAGCCCCGCAAAACCACCCAAAAACCACCTTCAACCCCCACACACCACCCCATAGCATAACTGCTGAGCTGGAGTTTGGCCGCGGCTCCCACGCAGCCCCAGGTGGCCCAGTCGGAATAATGCTGCACAGCCACTACCCCAGCTCAGCATTCAAGCTCCCACCAGCAATCGAAGGGGCGATCAAGGCGATCAGGACAATCAACGACTGTGGGGCAGAAAAATCAGGACGGCCCCAGCCTTCACTCACACGATTCGTCCCGCTGCCGTGATGGCAGCCTTAATGAGTGGCATTGCGTGTTCCATGCGCTCCGCGACACTACCGTTCACCACCACGGAGGGCACGTCTTCCGCAGCAGCCGCATCCACAAACCACCGGTGCATTTCATGGCGAATATGTTCGCCATCCCGGATACCGTCTTGGACGAAGGGAATTTCATCACCAGTGATGATATACAGGTCAGCCCGGTCACGTTCGGCGATGTTTCGCATGGTGTCGGTGACGTGCCCAAGATAGCGTCGTTGCCATTGCAGGGTGGCCCAAGCATTAGTGTCACAGATAATGACGCCATTACTGCGGGCTGCCATGGTGTTTTCGTATTGTTGTTGCAGGGCACCGATGCGATGAAAATCATCGTCGGTCCAGGTGTAGTCGGTTGTAAGGATGGATTCAGTGTAATACCGACCCACTTCAGGAACCCATTCCACGCCCAGTTCTTCGGCGACCGCACGGGTGAGGGTGGTGGTTCCAGTGGATTCGGCACCAACAACTACGATGCGTGCAGCAAGCCCAGCACGCACGGGATCGGAGAGGCATTGCCAGTTTCCAAAGACATCGGCTCGGATTTTGGTGCCGGATATGGGATAGCGGTTTCGATTGTGGTCCACGGAAATGTGGGTGGCACCCATGTGGTAGGCCCAGGTATCCCCGTAGGTTTCGCTGGTGAAGACGGCGTCGGGAACGTAGCGGAGAAATTTGGTTGTGTGCGCCGCCCAGGCAATGGAATCGTCGTCTTTCCCGATGTCTGGGATGACGCGCACGTTGGCATTGGGGTGGGCAGCGGCAAGCCAATCCCGGCGGTGTTTCGCTGAGATTTTCTCACCAGGGTTGTCGACAACCAGGACATCAACGTGGTCGCTGTTTCTTAGAGCAGTGTCAATGAGATGGTGGTGTCCGGCGTGGGGTGGGTAGAATTTTCCGATGACAACGCTACGCGGATAGGAGTGAATCATCTAGTTTCGCGCCTCCACTGGGATTGGTTTCTTATCGTGTGTGGTTGGTTCCGGGGTGTTTTGGTGGTTTTTCCAGTCCCACCAGCCGTAAAAGGCGTTGATGAGAAAGATGGCGTAGAGGATGGCGACGAAGGGGACGTGTTTATGCCAGTAGAGCCCGACGGCGATGACGTCGAGGATGATCCATAGGTACCAGGATTCGAGTTTGCGGCGCATCATGAGGTATTGGGCTGCGAACGCGGTGGTGGTGGTAATGGAGTCGAGGATGGGGAAATCGGCTGGCGTGGGGAATTGCGCGGGGAGCCAGAGGTGAATGTTGGCAATGACAAGTCCGAGAGCAAAGCCGCTGACAAGGATGGCGCCGACCCACATAAGGTTGTGACTCAGGGACATGGTGGTGATGGTGACTTTATTGTGATCATCTTTGGAGTTCGTGCGGGCGGCCCACAGGTACCAGCCGATCACTCCAGTGATGAAATAGTACACTTGTTCGGCCATGTCGGCGTAGAGGTTGATCTGGTAGAAGAGGAAGCCGAAAAGAATGACGCCAATAATGCCAATGGGCCAGGTGAGGATATTGCGTCGGGCCGCCAGGATGACTGCAGCAAGGTTAAAAATGGTGCCGGAAAGTTCCAGCCAGCTGATTTGATAACCAAGCACGTCGAAGGCGATATTTGTGACGCTGAAGAAGTCGCTGAGCATACCCCCATAGTAAGTGTCATCCTTACACTAAGTCAAGCTTTGCGAAGCCTACCCCAGCGTCGTAAAGCGAGCTACAGGGAAATAAAATTGAAAATCTCCAGCTCAGAAGAGTTAAACCGATAGAGCTTCGCCGGCCGATGCGCCCCTTCGGCCCACATATCGCCAGTCTCAGTCACCAACCCCAACCGCAGAAACTTCTTGCGGAAATTCCGCTTATCCACAAACCGACCCAGCACCGCCTCATAGGCCGTCTGCACCTGACTGAGCGTAAACGTCTCCCCCAATAAGCCCGAAACTGCGTTCGAATAGCTTAACTTTGCGATCAACCGATCCCGCCCATACGCAATAATCTCTTGATGATCAAACGCCACCTGAGGCAATGAATCAACCGACCACAACGCATGCGTGCAATCCCCACCGGACAGCGACAAGTCATGCCCACAACCCAAATACACCACGCTCACCGCGTGCCCGCGGGGATCCCGCCCCACCGTATCCACCGTCACCAACTGCTCAAAAAACCCTAGCCGCTGACCAATATCCATCCCCACCTTGGTCTTCATCACACGCGCCACCGCCTGCGTGGTGGTTTCCCCCACGGCATTATAGCCCCCTGGCAACGCCCACTCGCCCTGAAACGGTGGGGCCGTACGGTTGATAAGCAAGACTTTCAATTGCGCGTCTTCAACGCAAAACACCACCATATCCACGGTGAGAGTAGGGGGACGATAATCATCAGTGTTAGCCATAATTACTTCCAGCCTAACATTGATATCTGCTACGACTTGGCGTAAAGAACGCAGCGGAAAAATAACCACTCACCACCAAATATCGACTACCCTTAACACCGTGGCTGAGAATCTATCCAAACTGATGAGCAAGCTGTCAAAACGTGGCCCGCACCGAGTCATGGTGGGCAACCTCGACTACGTGGGATTACCGGGAAAACTGTACACCCCATCGGAGGGAAAACAGTTGCCGGCTATCGCCTTTGGGCATGACTGGCTCAAAGACGTCAAGGCCTATCACGCGGCACTCCGGCACTTCGCCAGCTGGGGAATCGTCGTGGTGGCGCCCAACACCGAAAAAAACTTCAACCCTAACCACCATGGATTCGCATCCGACCTGGAGACCTGCCTGCAAATCGCCACCGGCGTCAAACTGGGCAACGGCAACGAGATCGGAAGAGCGTCGTGTAGGGAAAGAGTGTAGATCTCGGTGGTCGCCGTATCATTAAAAAAA
>CAJZGD010000042.1 GCA_915275065.1 uncultured Corynebacterium sp.
TGGGCTGCCACGTCTGCGGCGACGGCCGCCTCGATCCGTGCCGCATTCTCCTCATCCCGCAAATGCCGCAGCAGCATTGCGGCAGACAGGATCGCGGCCGTGGGGTCGGCAATCCCCTGCCCAGCAATGTCCGGAGCCGAACCATGAACCGGCTCAAACATGGAGGGGTTCACCCCGGTGGCATCAATATTCCCGGAGGCTGCTAGTCCAATGCCGCCGGTGACCGCACCGGCCAGGTCCGTGAGAATATCGCCAAACAGGTTATCGGTCACGATCACGTCATACCGCGCCGGGTCGGTCACCATATAGATGGTGGCGGCATCAATATGGTTATAGTCCACAGTGACGTCCGGGTATTCCTGAGCCACCTCGTCGACAGTGCGCTGCCACAGGCCGCCGGCATGCACTAAAACGTTGGTCTTGTGCACCAGGGTGAGGTGCTTGTGGCGGTGTTGGGCGCGTTCGAAGGCGTCGCGCACCACCCGCTCCACCCCAAACCGGGTATTCTGGCTGACCTCGGACGCCACCTCATGCGGGGTATTCTTCCGCAAGGAACCGCCATTGCCGCAGTACAAACCCTCGGTGCCCTCCCGAACCACCACGAAATCAATGTCACCTGGATTCGCCAGCGGTGAGGTGGCGGTGGGGTAAAGCTTTGCCGGCCGCAGGTTCACGTGATGGTCAAGAGCGAACCGCATGGTGAGCAGCAAGCCGCGCTCCAGTACCCCGGGCGGCACCTCGCCCGGCGCGCCAATGGCCCCGAGGAGGATGGCGTCGTGTTCTTTGAGGGAACGGAGGTCGTCGTCGGTGAGGAGTTCGCCGGTTGCGAGGTAGCGGCGGGCGCCTAGGTCGTAGTCGGTGGTGTCGATGTCGTCGCGGCAGGCGCGGAGCACTTTTAGTGCTTCAGTAGTTACTTCGGGGCCGATGCCGTCGCCACCAATCACAGCCAGTCTCATATTGTGGAATTCCTTTCTCGCATAATGGACGGTTTTAGTGTATCACCCGGGTAGTGAGAAGGCCGGCTTCGGTGGTGTTAGTGACGGTCGCCGTGGTTTCCTCCCGCGTGCGGGCTGGTAATACGGGGCAAGACTAAAACCGCCAGTCAGCTAGAATGATGGTCATTTTACGGCTGTTGTGGGGCGTGATGCGTGCCACTGTTTGATTTCGTTGGCGTCCCATAGGCGGGTGCGTTCCAGCTGGAATGCGGGCTGTGGGGCTTGGCCACGGGCAACGTAGCTAGCGAAGGTGGACTTAGCGACGCCGATGTGCTGGGTGATGGCGGTAACAGTCCAGTATTCCACCCCGTTATCGGTGATGGTTGTTCGGTGTGGGATGTCCTTAGCAAGGGTGATATCAATCATTTCAGAGTCTTTTGTAGAGAGGTAGCAGGATGCCTCATGGGTTTTACTCCGTGAGGCAAGGTGGTTACCTGCGCCGGCTGCCGGTGTAGGTAAGTACCTGGGTATTACAGTAGTGATGGTGAGCGGTGTAGGTGTGATAATGGCCGCAAGCATGCGGTTTGGCGTGCGTTAATCGCTGCCGCAAACGAACCGCACCACGGTCCGACAGATTTCACGGCAGAGGAAATATGCCGGTTTTCCAGGGGTTTTTGCCAAATGGTTCCAGGCGCCGGAGTCCCGCACGAGCCGGAGGTATTGTTTGAGGCCCAAATGGCGGGGGCGTCGGTCGAGGAGGCGTTGTTGGGCGTGGGGGTTGGCGGCGATGGCCCGGCTTAGTGCCTGGCCGTCCATGGTGGTGAAGAAGCGTCGGGGGAGCAACCGGAAGCCGTCTGTCGTGCGTGCGAGGGCGGCGACGAGTTGGGCGTCTGCTTCTTCCCTGGTGAGGGCTGCGTGGTGCCCAAGTTGCCGCATGAGGATAACGGCGTCGGAGTTGATGGGCAGGCCGCCGGTTGCTGGGGCGACGAGGAGTTTGAGGCCGGCTGGGACGTCACGGGCGGGGATGATGGTGGTTTTGATGTGGTTGGTGATGATGTCGGGGTCCACAATATCGTGGTGGGCGGCGAATTCTGCGAGTACGGCGGTGGTTTTGGCGATGTCGGTGCAGGTGGCGTGGCGGCGGGAGGTGGTGAAGGCGTGTTTGGCATTCAGGTGGGCTGTTTTGCTTTTGGGGGTGGTGAGGAGGATGCGGGTGGCTTCTTCCCAAAAGACTTGGTGCATGCTTTGCGGCACGTCTTTCGCGATGGTTCGGAGGGCTTGGTATGCTGCTTTGCGGTTATTGGGTGCTTGGTTTCGGACTTTCCTGAGTCGGAGTTCGATGGCGAAGGCGGTGTCGGCGTTGTCCGGGTCGCTGCGGGCGGCGTATTCGGGGAACCGGTAGATGTTGTCGTCCCCGCAGTAGCCCACTGTGGTGTTGGTGGTGCAGGTGATGCCGTATTTTTCGTAGAGGTTTTCGTAGGCGGGGATGGATTCTTTTGGGGTGAGGCAGACCAGGCTTCCGCCTTGTGGGAGCGGGAATTCTAGGGCGTGCAGGGTGGTGGAGTTTGCGATTGGTGTGGCGGGTTGCAGTGGGGTCAGGGAGGTGATCACACGTTTTACGGTAGTCACGCCCCCGGACATGTTTTGCTGATGGTGGGGTTACATTTTTTCGGCACCCCGGGCGGCGGTCACGAGGTTGTCGACGGTGGCGCGTACTGAGGCGGGGACTTGTTGGTCGTCGAGGTTGAGGAAGCCTTGGACGATGAGGTCTCGGGCGCGATCTTCGTCGAGGCCGGTGGCCATGAGGTAGTCCATTTTGTCGTCGTCGATCATGCCGACGGATGCTTCATGGGAGAGTTGGGCGCGGGCTACTTTTGCGTCGAGGGCGGGGATGGATTCGATTTGCCCGGTGTCTTGGAGCATGAGGCCGTCGCATTCGAGGAAGCCTCGTACTTCGGCGACTGCGGCTTCCAGGGTGGAGCGGTTGACGATCACTCCCCCGTCGCTGACCATGCGGGCGACTTGTTCGGCTTGGGCGCCGGGGCCGGTGAGTGACACGGTGTTGGTCATGTCGCGGCGGGTGCCGGTTGGGGCGAAGAGGATGGTGTGGTCGGTGATGGCGGCGCCGGCGGCTACTTCGGTGTGGGAGTTGTTGACGCTTTGTTTGAGGCCGGATACGGCGACGCTGACGGAGGTGACGCGGGCGTTTTCGTCGATTTTGGTGCGGTCGTAGGAGTGGACGGTCATGTTGGCGCCCCACCGGTCGACGTCGATGGAGCGGACGGTGGCGCCGGCGCCGATGTAGGTTTCGGAGACGGATACGTGGGTGGCGTGGGTGAGTTCGGGGGCGACGGCGGCGCCGGAGACGAAGTCGACGGTGGCGTTTTTCCCGATCACGGTGATGTCGTGAACGAATTGTCGTTCTTGGGGTTTGGTCATGATGGTGAAGCTTTGGGAGGGCAGTTCGACGTGGGCGTTGTCTTTGACCCAGGTGAAGGTGCCTAGGGGTTCACGTTGGGATTCGAAGGCGCGGCGGAGTACTTCGTCTTCTTCGGGGGTGATGAGGTCGAAGACGAGGGCTTGGACCCAGGGGTAGCGGACGAGGGCGTCGGCGAGGGTGGTGACGATGACGTCGCCGTCGGTGGAGGTGAGGGTGCCGAAGTGGTGGTCGATGAGGATGCTGGTGCCGGATCGTTGGGTTTCGGGCGCCCAGCCGATGGTGGTTAAGAGTTCGGGGGTGGCGGTGGCGGGGCCGATGCCGGAGTGGATGGCTGGGGTGTTGTTGGTGGTCATGGTGTTTCCTTCAAGGGATGTGGGTTATGTGGTGGGTACGTATCCGGTGCGGCGGATGCGTTCGAATAGGTCGCGGGGGTTGGCGGTTTCGATGATGCGGCCGTCGACCATGAGGTGGCCGGTGGTGGCGTCGACGCCGTCGAGGAGGAAACCGGTGTGGGTGATGGCGAGGGCGGCGCGGCGTTTCCCGCTGGCGGTGGGGGTGGACATGAGGTGGTTGATGGCGGTGGAGACTACGCCGACTTGTTGCAGGTCGACGCCGGATTCTGGTTCGTCGAAGAGGCAGACTTGGGGGTCTTGGAGTTCGAGTTTGGCGACTTCCCATCGTTTGAGTTCGCCCCCGGAGAAGCCGGTGTTGACGTCGCGGTCGATGAGGTAGTCGACGCCGAGGCGGTGGGCGGCGGCGTCGAGTCGGTGGGTGGCGCCGAGGGCGTGGGCGAGGCGTCGGACGGAGACGCCTTCTAGGCCGACGGGTCGTTGGAAGGCGAGGCCTAGGCCGGCGCGGGCCCGGTCGGTGATGTCAGAGGTGGTGATGTCGATGCCGTCGAGGAGGATGGTGCCGGAGGTGATGGTGAAGGGTTTGATGCCCATGATGGCGCAGAGTAGGGTGGATTTCCCGGATCCATTGGGCCCAATGAGGATGTGGCATTCGCCGGGGTTGATGGTGAGGTTGATGTCGTGACAGATTTCCTTGCCCGCAATGGAAATGTTGATGTTGTTGAGGCTTAGTGCTGGGGTTGTTGGTGGTTGTGGCATGGTTGCTCCCTGCGTCCATGATGCCGGGCACCTGCCGCGGGGACGCTATTTTGTGCAGCTAGCGCCGGGCATTCTTACTTGTTGTGGTGGTTCTACTCCCATCGTAGGATTAATTCTGAAAAAAATAAAGAGTTAGGTTATGCTTAGCGACGCCTGACGGTGGGTAATCCCCCACTATCGGGCGTCGTAAGGCATGCTGCGGCTAGCTCAGGTTGAGTTGGAATGACTCGGCGTGGAGGGACTGCGCGATGGATTCGAGCAGCTCGTCGGGCACTTCCCGCTCAACGCGGAGAATCAGGACGGCGAACTCGCCACCGGATTCCTGGGTGAGGGCGGCCGCCACAATGTTAATGCCGGCATCTCCCAGGGCGGATCCGACGATGCCCAGCGCGCCGGGGGCGTCGGAATAGTTGAAGAACAGGTTATGCCCGGAGGCGCGCAGGTCAATGCCGCGGCCGTTGATGCGCACGATTTTCTCCACCCGCTCCAGGCCGGTGAGCGCGCCCACCACGCTCACCCGGGTGCCGTCGGCGGCGATACCGGTCACATCCAAAACGGACCGGTGGGACACGGACTCGGGTGCGGTCGTCACGGCGATGGTCACGCCCCGGTCGGCGGCGATGGTATCCGCGTTGACGAAGGTCACGGGCTCGTCGACGATGCCGGAGAACAAACCCCGCACCGCGGACAGGCCCAGCACGTTCACGTCCTCGGTGGAGAGCTCGCCCCGGGCCTCTACCTCTAGGCGCACGGGGGCTTTGGCGAGCATGCGCCCCACCACCAACCCTAGCTTCCGGGCTAGCTCTAGCCACAGGGCGACTTCCTCGCTGACCTGCCCGCCGGACACGTTGACGGCGTCGGCCACGAACTCGCCGGCCAGGGCCTTGAGCACGCTGGCCGCAACATCGGTGCCGGCCCGATCCTGCGCCTCTGCGGTGGAAGCCCCCAGGTGCGGGGTGACCACGACTTCCGGCAGGTCGAACAGGGGGCTGTCCGTGCACGGCTCGGTGGCGAACACGTCGAAGCCCGCGCCCCGAATGTGCCCGGACCGGATGGCGTCGGCCAGGGCCTGCTCGTTGACGAGCCCACCGCGGGCGGCGTTGATAATGATCTGCCCCTTCTTGGCCTTCGCCAACAGTTCGGCGTCGAACATGCCGGCGGTTTCCGGGGTTTTCGGCAGGTGAATCGTAACGAAGTCCGCGCGGGACATGAGCTCGCCAAGGTCGGCGACCAGCTCTACCCCGAGTTGCGCGGCCCGGGCCCGATTCGCATACGGGTCGTACGCAATGATTGTGGTTTCGAACGCCGCGAGCCGCTGGGCGAATAATTGCCCAATGTGGCCAAACCCTACGATGCCAATGGTTTTCCCGAAGATCTCCACACCGGTGAATTCGGACCGCTTCCAGGTGTGCTGCCGCAGGGTGGCGTCCGCGGCGGGGATTTGGCGGGCGGTGGTGAGCAGCAGGGAAATCGCATGCTCACAAGCAGAATGGATGTTCGATGTGGGGGCGTTGGCGACCATGACGCCGCGTTCGGTGGCGGTGGCAATGTCCACATTATCCAACCCCACCCCGGCGCGGCCCACGATTTTCAGGTGGGGGGCGGCTTCGAGAACTTCCCGGTCGACTGTGGTTGCGGAGCGGACGAGGAGGGCGTCGGCGTCTTTGACGGCATTGATGAGTTCGGGCCGGTTGGGGCCGTCAACCCACCGTACTTCTACCTGGTCCCCTAGGGCGTCGATGGTGGATTGCGCGAGTTTGTCCGCGATGAGGACTACCGGTTTGCCGTTGTGGCTCACGTTGAAATCTCCTGGATTTTCCTTGGAATGGTGGTTGTCATTGGGGTTTGGTCTCCGCCGGGGGTGGCGTGTGACTTGCCAATAGTGTAAACGACCCGGCGGCTTTTTACCTGTTCTTCGACAGGTTTCCCGTGTGGTGGTTACTGCTATTATGGGTGGGTTTTTGGGTTGCGCTGGGGTTTTATGACTTTTCTGCCTGGTTGCGGGCTTCGTGGTTATCCGCGGTTAATCATGAGTGGCCTCGGGGTGAGTTGGGTCATGTCCCAGGCGTTGAGGGGGTTGTGTGCGGAAATGCTGATTCCCGGGGTGACGCCGGATGGGAGCTGGGTTGCGATCTTGTGGTAGTCGTCGGGGGTTTCCGCGGTGATGAGGGCGACGGGGGCGAGGTCGTCGTGGTGGGTGGCGGTGTTTTGGGCTTCTTCGGTGGTGGTGACGCCGAAGGTGAGGAAGAGTTTCTGGGGGAGGTTGTGGTCGTGGGTGAGGGTGGCCAGCCAGGTTGCGGCTTGGGTGTGGTCGTCGGTGGGGGCCATGCCCACGTTGGGATTGGTGAGTGTGGTTTCGAAGGTTGTGAGGTGGTGGAAGTCGCCGTGGAGTATGAGGTAGGTGTTGTTTCGGGTGGCTTCGGCTAACCAGAGTTGGAGTTGTTCGGGGCGGAGACCATCTACGGTGAGGATGAGGGCGGGGGTTACTTGGGTTTCGGGGTCTGGGGTGATGTAGCGCATGACCCGTTCGTGTAGGTGTTCGAATTCGCCGTCGATGTCGACGGGGTTGTCGGGGCGGGCAGCGGTGAGGTTGATGGGGTGAGCGACGATGATGCGGTGGGGGTATACGGTGCCGCGGCGGTATTGCCCCGGCTGGTATTGGTGGGTGCGTTCACCGCGGCGAATACGGTCGGCAAGAGTGCTGGCGGTGCCGAATTGGGCGCCGAGGGCGATGAGGGGTTGATCAGCCAGGCCGGCAACTTGTTTCATGGTGGCAAGGCTGTAGCGGGGATCGGGGTCATCAAGTATTCGGATGGTAGCGCCGAAAGCTTTGGCGGTGGCGATGCCGGCTATGGTGGAGGCGGCGGTGGCGATGACGATGGGGGCGGTGTCGGCGTCCCGGCGCGATTGGGCGGGGAATGCTTGAAGGTCGGTGGGGGCCTGTGTGGGCCAGGTTGCGGGGGCCGCGGTAGTGCTGGTGGAAGCTTCCGCGGTGGTGGTGCTTGTGGTGGTGTTGGTCCATGCGGGGACGAGTTCGACGGCGGTGTCGCCGTCGAGGTTGGCGATGGCGTGGGGAATGTGCCGTGGGTTGGTGACGGCGCGGGTGATGAATTGCAGGGCGGTGAGTTTTCCCAGGGCGTCGGGGGTTTCGGGGTCGGTGATGTAGTCGATTCCGGGTTGGGCCGGCAGGTGGGGTATGTCGCCAACGATGAGGATGGTGTGGGTTTTCAGGCGGGCGATTTCGTTGAGTATGGCGGCTCGGTTGGTGGTGGTGAGGGTGAGCATGGGGGCGTGGCTGATCACCGCAATGGAGGCGGCCCGGAGTTGGCTGGCGGGATCATTGCTGGTGATGACGAGGGTTTCCGAGGTGGTGAAGAAGTGTTGGGATGCGTCAACGCCGGTGAGGTCCCGGTCGGGCAGGACGATGGGGTGGTTGGGGAAGTCGGGGGAAACGTGCCGGTTGAGGTTGGTGTTGCGGGCGGCGATGAGGTCGGGGTTGATGCCGGTGTCCGCCTGGGCGTCATCGGTGGTGGGGGTGCCGGCCGGGGTGGGTGTGGGCTGCGGCATCGAGAGGCAGCCGGCGACCAGGAGTGCCGCAACCAGGATGGTGGCTGCGGCACGGACGTGGGTGTGGGGGCGGCTAGGCAAATGCGCCGGGCCCTTCTTCACCTGCGTGTAGGTCGGTTTCGTCTACGTCATGGATGGCGGTCATGCCCATGGCTTCTTCGATCATTTTCAGCAGGCGGTGGCGCCGGTCGGTGAAGAATTTCGGGGCGTTGGCCTGGAAGAGCAGTTTGGGGTCAACAAGGTGGGTTTCGAGTATGGCGTCGAAATCTTCGTCGTTGAGGAGGCTCTTGGATTGGACGCGGTACAGGTAGCGGGCTGGGGAGGATTCCTCGACCATGACGTGGGTGCGGCGGCTCATTGGGGTGCGGTTGAGCACGGAGTTCGCCAGGATGGCGTCGATGCCGTTGGCTTCGCACCAGCTGAGGGGGAAGATGGGCCGGAAGTGGGTGCCTAGCTCGGCGAAGGTTTCGTGGTTGAATTCGATGGTGGTGCGCCAGTCTTTCGCGCCGCGGCCCATGATGAGCGAGTAAATGCCTTTGTACAGGCCGGAGTTCGGGCCGGCGGAGAGCAGGCGGGATTCCACGAATCGGGCTTGGATGATGGAGCGGGGGGTGGGAACATTATTGCGCCCATCAAAGTCGGTGACCCATTCGGTGACTTCGTCGACGTCGTTGCTGATGCGGACGGTGAGCGCCGGGGAGCCGTAGAGTTCGCCGAATACGCCGCACCAGAACCATTGGTGGATGCGGTCCCAGGCTTGTTGTTGGCTGAGCACGCCGGGTCGTTCGGCGAGCAGGGCGACCATGACGGCGAGGGGCACGAGTTGCGCGGAGTAGGGCACTTGGGAGGTGGTGATGATACACCGGTGGGCCATGAAGTTCGCGGCTTCGTGGAAGGCCAGGCGCATGGTGTCGGCCGCGGGCCGGTATTCGTCGAGGGTGAGTTCGATGATGGATTCGCGGAATGCGGAGGCGTGCCCGTTTTTCGCCGTGACGTAGAGTGCGACGGAGGTGAGGAATTCGGTGCGGTCGATTTCGGCGAGCGCCGGGTAGGCGCGGAGGATTTTTTCGGTTTTTTCCCAATCCTCCTGGAGCCGGAAGGTGGGGTCTTCGGTGGCGAATTTCGCGGTGAGGAGTTCGAACACGTCCATTTGCAGGCCAACGGAGTTGGCGTGGGCGAAGATGGATCCTATGCCCGCGTGGTCGGTGCTGCGGGAGAGTTGGATCACGGGGACGGAATAGCCGACGAGGGGTTTAATGATGCGGGTGTAGAAGGTTTTTGCGCGTTCCCGGGCGTCGGCGTCGGCGGATTGTGCAATATCAAAAAGTAGGTCGGTGCCGCCGTCGAAAAGCAGGTCGCAGACGGGAATGTAGCCGGCGGCGAGTGCGGCTTCGCGGGTGGCGAGTCCTTCGGGTAGATCTGGGGCGAAGTGGGATTTCACGTGGCCGTTTTCGTCGACGGAGACCACTGCCTCGTCGGGGAGTACGTCTTCGGAGACGGCTTTATTGACGTCGATGAAGAAGCGGCGGCGGACTTTCTTCTTGCGGAAGTCCATGCTTTCTACCAGCCCGTCACCCCGCATGCATTGGTAGAGGGTGGTGAGGCGCTGTTGCCCGTCAAGGAGCAGTAGACCTGGGGAAACCCCGATGTCGGGGGCGGTTTCGATCGGCCGGGGGCGGAAGTAGACGGGCACATCATGCGTGTCGAGCGCCATGAAGGAGCCGATGGGGTATCCGCGGAGAACCGTGACAAGTAGCGAACGGATCCGGTCGACGTTCCACCGGTAGTCGCGTTGGAAGTCGGGGACTTGGAGTTCCCCGCGGTTGATGTGGTCAAAAAGGTCAATGAGATCGTAGCTTGGCGTGGTAAAACCCATAATTTGAGTTTAGCTGCTTCCACCCAACTGCGGCATGACTTGTGCTAGGTGTGGCAAATAATTTCGTGATTGTGGTGCTTTGTTCCTTCGATTTGGACGGTGGTGTGTTCGATTCCTAATTCTTGGAATGCTTGTTGCACATCATCGAGTACCCCGCAGCCGGACAGGGGTTTTTCGTCCGCCATCACCACGTGGCAGGTTGCGAGCAATTTATTGCCGTCGAGGGACCACACGTGCAGGTCATGGACGGCCGAGACGCCTTCCACGTTTTCGAGCTTTTCGACGATGTCCTCGGTGTCAACACCTACTGGGACTTGTTCGAGCAGGACCCGGAGTGATTCCCAGGCGAGTTTCACGGAGCGCGGCAGGATGAGTGCCGCAATGATGAGGGAGGCTACCGTGTCGGCCCATAGTATGCCGGTGAACTGCATGAGGAGGGCGGCGACGATCACGGCGACGGATCCGAACAGGTCGACGAGAACGTGCAGGTAGGCGCCGCGAACGTTCATGTTGTCGTGGGAGTGCCCGTGGAGCACGATGGCGCCGAAGATGTTGGCGACGAGGCCGATCACGCCGACTATGAGCATGACGGTAATGTCGATGGTTTCACCGTTACGGAAGCGTTCGACGGCTTCGAACACGATCCAAATGGAGATAATGGACACGCTCACCGCGTTGAGGAGGGCGGCGACTACTTCGAATCGTTTATAGCCGTAGGTGGCGGTTTTCGTTGCGGTGCGGCGGGCCAGGAGGATAGCGACGGCAGCCACAACGAGCCCGGTGGAGTCGGACAGCATGTGCATGGCGTCGGAGATGAGCGCAAGAGAACCGGAGTACCAGCCGCCGAAGAGTTCGGCGAAGAAAATGACTGCGGTGAAGAACAGGACGCCGAGCAGGGCCTTCAGGGAGGAGGGCACGTGACTGTGATTATGGTCATGCCCATGATGGTCATGATCGTGGTCGTGGTGACTGTGATCGTGATCGTGCTCGTGGTGATCGTGGGCATCGTGGGAGTGTTGGTGTTCCTCGTGATGAGCCTCATGATCGTGATGGTCGTCATGGTTGTGGTCGGCAACAATAGCTGCCCCCACATTGGTGGTGTCAGCCTGGTTTTCGGCGTTCGGCTTGGTCATGAATCTCACCTTACACGCTATTTTCATTTAGTTCCAGTTATTGAAAATAAACATTGGGTTTCTCCGCTATGTGGTTTATCACTATTGATGACTCCCCCACTGGCGCCGGGGCGACGTTTCGGCGTCGTCAAGCGGAACCTTCCTCGCCATGCCATCGCTGCTCGCATTCCGCATACCGGTGTTCCATCCACGACCACAACCAATTCGAGCTTTCATCGCAGTATGAGACCAAATCACGCAGCATTTTCCAATATTCACAAGCCATTTCATCATGCCCTGCACTTTCGTAGGCGACCGCCGCGGCATGAAATAGCTTCGTCATTACCAGGTGCACGCACCCAAACTCATAAGCACATAGTGTTATTACCCACGGCACTTCGGCCACAACCCGTTGATATTCACCGGCCCAATGCAGACAACACACATAGGAAGCCCATTGAAGCGCAGTCAGCGGATGCCTGAGCCCCCACCGATTCTCACAGGTGGTAGCCAACTCCGCAGCTAATACCAACCCCTGTCTCTTGTGGCCGGCTAACACTAACATCTCAGCACGGCACCGCTGAATTTGCAGAGTCAATGGGGATTCCGCGCCACAAAGTTTTTCACTCGCCTGTGCCGCATCGCGCAGCTGCACAAGCGCCACCGAATCCTTGAGCCCAATATCTTGCAGGTAGCAGGCATAATTATAGCGAGCACACATCACAATAAAATCATCGTTCCCCCACTCATCAGCCATCACATCGATCAGCCGCCCATACCCCCGAGCAAAGAGCTTATAGCCATCAGGCTTCTTGGACAGAGCACGATACTCCCCTTCAACCCATCGACGAAACCACCGGGTTGTGAGATCATTCAAATAGAAAACTTCATAATCGGCGATCAAGGGAATAATCTGCTGCCGCGCATCGGCAGGATGCCCTAGCAGGATTAAGTATCGTACGTACACAACCCGCGCTAGGAACGCTGCTGCGCAATAGCTGCGTTGATCCCATGTATCATCGGTATAATTCCACATTCGCTGCAATTCATCGTATGCCTTCTCCCGCTTACCCAGGTCACATAGCACTTTCATATAACCTTCATGGATGTTCACCAGGAGTACTTCTAAGTCATGATCGTCACAATAACGGTAGCCAGTGTATGGGATACCATCAACGTTAATACCGCTCTCCACATACTCCTCAAAAAACGCAGAATACTCCCACTCCGCCAGATCCAACCACCCTTGGTTCCGTAACTGCCACAGATACCGCGACCGACACAAAAGTAACTCATCAGGTTTATTCATCACACCATCAAAAAGCCGCAGCGCAGGCCCCAATAACGCTACCGCCTCCTCAATACATCCATGGCGTACAATATAATTAAGATATTGGTAGCACTTATTACGGCTTCGAGCCCCCATGCATCCGTAAAATCGAAACCACTGGGTGAGGCACTGACACACATGCCGACTTGTGGTATCTGGATCGCTCTTCTTCCCTATCACTGTATGCTGAATGTATTTCCACCAATCATCCAAGATCTTTGGAATACTGGTCCCCAAGTCTCGACACGTACCCCACTGTTTTCGCACTTGCGCCATTGTTTTCCGCCAATTCCCGGTGCTCCGCGCTTGCCCCAATTGGTTACCGCTCGCATCAATCCGCGCTTCCGAAAGCTGGCGAAGTTCATTGACGTGTTCCATGGCAAGGGCATGCCGGTCAGACTTGTGCAGCTGATACCAATCCAGCTCCAAAACAATGGAGCGAAATAAATCAGATCGCGCCCCATATTTCTCTGCCACAAAATCAATAAGCTTCACGTATTCGTCTACGGCCTCATCAATTCGGCCAATACGTGTCAGCCCCGCGCAATACGCCCTTCGCCGCGGCACGTCGCTTGGATCCGTAGGCGCCTCTAGCGTGGGATCTAGCTTTTGCAGTGGGTTAGGGTAGAAATCCTCATGATGATTCAGCCGCTCGACAAACCGAAAAAACTCCGGGTTCCGCACCGGTAACGTAGCCACCGGGTTAAAGGTTTCCCTAATATATTGGGGATGGCTGGCGATAATACCATCCAGAAGCGCGCGGGTGTCCGCCAGGATTCCCAGCGGCCGGTGCATCGACCGCTTGTCGACGCCCCACAGGCGGCCATACTCCACCAATGCTTCCTTCTGATCCGCCCCGGCCAGCAGGAAAACCAAGGTACCCCGGGCTAATCGGGTCAGATCATGCCGGCCACCTAAGGTTTCCGCATAGCCGCGCACCACCGCATACAGCAGGTAGGTGGCCTCTGCAAAACAGCCCAGCCGGATAAAGCACCCGACCGCGGCAAACCGCACATCGTAGCCATCGTCATAATCCGCCACCAGCAGGTATTGCTCCAATGCCTGGAGATGTAAATTGGTTTCTTTCAAACACAGCGCCCAGTCGGCACGATTGTTTCTGGTTGTGGGATGCTCCGGCCCGAACGTCCGTTCGCAGGCCGCCACGAGCTGCCGCAACTCGGGTTGGGCTTTCTTATCATCCCCCTCGTCCATGAGGGCGGTGGTGTAATCCCGCCAAGCGGCTAACGTATCGGGGTGTTCCTCCCCCAAGGTTGCGCGTAACTGGATGAATTGGTGATGGAACTGTGCCGATGGAGTTTGACCCATGCATCAACTGTACTGCGATCACCAATCTGCGCAATCCGGTGCCGCTCCCCCACCCCAATGATGTGGAAACCCACCTGCCGGCAAGTTGCCAGG